>CALCXL010000217.1 GCA_937907595.1 uncultured Pseudomonadota bacterium | reverse complement strand
CCGGTCGCGAAGCCCGCCGCTGAGGCCCCTCCCAGCGCCCGCCCCGCGGAGGAGTCGAAGCCGGCCGCCCAGGCCACCCCGACGCCGGCGCCCGTGCCGGCGGGCTACAAGGAGAACCCCTACTAGAGCGCGTCGTGCGCCCCCCGGCCCGGCCCGCCTCGGACCTCCTCAACAAAGGGTGTAAGTACCGGTATTCACCCGCCTTGGAAGAAGCATGAGACGGATCGCGAGCTTGCTCCTCGTCGCCCTGCTGGCCGTCCCGGCGACCGCCCTGGCGGATGCCCGGGACGACGCCCGGCGGGCCTTCAAGCTGGGCATGGCCCTGGTGGCGGGGGGCAACCACGTCGACGGCGTGCGGCACCTGGAGACGGCCTACAAGCTGCTGCCGCACCCCTCGGTGCTCTACAACATCGGTCTGGCCTACGCCGACGCGGGTCAGTACGACAAGGCGATCGAGACGTTCGAGACCTACCTGGGCTGGGGCACGGAGGACACCGCGGCGGTGGAGCGCCTGATCGTCCTGCTCCGCCAGCAGCAGCGCGACGCCACGGCCCCTGCCCCCGCGGTCGCCGACGCGGCCGAGCCCGCCGCCCCCACCGAGGGCCCGGTGGCCGTCGCCAGCACCCCCCAGATCGACGCCCTCATCGCGCGGCTGGAGGCCCTGGCCGACCGGCTGTCCGGCGAGCAGGTGGAGGCCACGCCGATCACGGAGGAGGTCATCGACTCCGACGCCCTGGAGCAGCGCCAGGTGGGCGACATCTACGAGGAGGTGGTGGTCTCCGCGTCCCGCCAGGCCACGTCCCCGGCCGACGCGCCCGCCGCCACGACGATCATCACCGCCGAGCAGATCCGCCTGTCCGGAGCCACGTCCCTGACGGAGGTGCTGCGTGGCGTGCCGGGGATGTCGATCCTGACCATGTCCTCGTCGGACGCCAACCTGGCCATGCGCGGCTTCAACCAGCGCGTCTCCAACAAGCTGCTGGTGCTGGTGGACGGGCGGTCGACGTACCTCGACTTCCTGGGGGGCACGCTCTACCGCAACCTGTCCATCGATCTGCAGGACATCGAGCGGATCGAGGTCCTGCGCGGCCCCAACTCGACGCTGTACGGCGCCAACGCCTTCGGCGGCGTGGTCAACATCATCACGAAGGCCCCCGGCAGCGAGCAGCAGGGCGGCCAGGTGGCGGTGACGGGCGGCAGCGGGGAGACGATCCACAGCAACGTGCAGTTCAACGGCCGGCAGGGGATCTTCGGGTACCGCGGCAGCGTGGGCTTCGAGCAGACCAACCGCTTTGAGGCCGAGTACGGCGATCGCAGCGACGTCAAGGCGGTGCCCACCGACCCGGACCTGGCCAGCCGCGCGCTCAAGGCCAACGTGGGCTTCCGGCTGGTGCCCTCGCGCAAGGTCAGCCTGGGGCTGAGCGGCGGGCTGACCTACCAGGGGCTCAACTTCTTCGCGATCGGGCTGTTCCGCGACTTCTGGATGGAGGGGCTGACCACCAACCTGCGCTTCGACGCGACGTTCGGCGGGCTGCAGATCCGGGCCTTCTGGAACCAGTTCAACGTGGAGGCCAGCCCCACCTTCGTGCCCATCGGCGGCACCCCCATAGCCAACAACCACCCGGTCTCGCACGTGGTCGACGTGGAGGCGTCCTACACCGCCACGGCCATGACCGGCCCCGTACGCCACGACCTGGCCCTGGGCGCCGGCTACCGCCTCAAGACCATCGACTGGGAGTGGCTGCCGGAGGCGAAGGTGGAGCAGCACCTCAAGGGCTTCGTGGAGGACCGGATCACCTTCGCGCCGCAGTTCGCCACGGTGCTGGGCTTCCGCTTCGACCACCACCCCCTGGTGGGCTTCACGCCGTCGCCGCGGGTGGCGTTCCTCATCAAGCCCAGCGCGCGCCAGAGCCTGCGCCTGAGCGCCGGCACGGCCTTCCGCACCCCCACCTTCCTGGAGTCCTACCTGGACCTGAAGGTGCCCACGGGGGTGGTGACGGGCGTGTCGATCAACAGCCGGGGCAGCACCGAGCTGGAGCCGGAGAACATCGTCAGCGCGGAGATCGGCTACGTCTTCGAGGACAGCGACTTCCTCAGCTTCGAGATCGCGGCCTACTACCAGCGGGTCACCAACCTCATCGCCTTGGGCCGCATCGAGGCCCCCGACCAGGTGCAGGGCCTGCAGGACGGCAGCTTCGTGGCCGGCGCCTCCACCTTCGGCAACCTGGACGAGATCTTCCACGGCATCGGCGCTGAGGGCGGCATCCACGCCTTCCCGGTCCGCGGCCTGGACCTGCGCGCCAACTACTCCTTCAACTACACCATCGACGAGTCGCTGCTCAACGCCGGGGCCGAGGACGTGCGCGACCCGCGCCACCCCATGCACAGCGCCCACATCGGGGCCAGCTACCGCGCGCCCTTCGGCCTGGACGCCAACGTCGACCTGCACGTGGTCAGCGCCGTCGCCGTGCCCGAGCGCTCCTTCGACTCCGACGGCGACGTGCTGATCGAGGGCTGCGAGGCCGACCCCTACGCCATGGTCAACGCCCGCGTGGGCTACCGCTTGCTGCAGGACCGGCTGGAGTTCGGGGTGACCGCCTTCAACATCGGCGGCTGGGTGGACGGCGGGCACCGCGAACACTGCTTTGCCACCCGCGTCGGGCCCCGCGTGCTCGCCACCGCCATCTACCGGTTCTGAAGGGTCGAACGATGAAGCGCTTCCTCCCTCTCGCCCTCCTCCTCCTCGCCGGCTGCGACGTGCCGCTGGCCCCCACCGACTTCACGCCGCTGCCCGCCACCCGCATCGAGGGGGAGGTGGAGGTGGCCATCGACGGCGGCGCGCCCGGCGGCCCCGCGATCCTGGTGCGCTACGACTGCGCCAACCCGCCCCCGCCCGTGGGCACCGGCACGCCCGCGGACTTCCTGGTG
>CALCXL010000216.1 GCA_937907595.1 uncultured Pseudomonadota bacterium | reverse complement strand
TGGCACCGCCTGTCGGTGGACGACGTGGTGCTCCCCGAGGGCGACCTGCTCGTGTTCGGGGTGGGCCTGGGCGAGGCCGTGCTGGCGGGCCTGCAGTTGGGGCGGGACGTGGTGGCCTGGGATCGCGACCCCTGGCTGCTCCGGCTGCTGCTCATGCGGCACGACGTCAGCCGGCCCCTGGCGTCGGGTCGGCTGACCCTGTCCCTGGGCGCCGATCTGCTGACGGTCCCGCCGGGCCTCGCGACGTGGAAGCACCCCCTGCTGGCGGGGCTGTACCGCAACGAGGCCGACGTCTTCGAGCAGGGCCTGCGCGAGCGCCGCGCCCTGGTGGCCGAGGGCACGCTCTTCGTGGAGGACATCGCCGACGCCCTGCGCGACGACGGGTACTCGGTCTGGACCTGGCTGGTGGAGAGCACCGCCGGGGAGGAGCTGGATCGCTGCGCCCGCGACTTCGGGGCGCAGGTGGCCTTCCGGGTCAACCACGCCCGCGGCCTGGCCGAGGCCTGCCAACGCCTGGACCTGCCCCTGAAGGTCTGGGAGATCGACCCCGCCACGGACGCCCTGGACCGGGTCAACGGCGACACCTCGCGCACGCGCGTGTTCACCTACCGCCAAGCCCAGGTCCCGCTGTTCCAGGCCGCCAACCTGCAGGCTGAGTACCTGCCCCTGGCCGCCAACGTGCAGCGGCGGACCCCGGTGGAGGTCGACGCGGACCACCGCAGCGACGTCTGCTTCGTGGGCAACTCCACGGTGGAGCGGGGTCGACGCTGCCAGCAGGAGGTCCTGGCGGCCTGGGTGCTCTGCCACGGCGGCGACCTGGCGGCGGCGGCGGAGGGCCAGCGGCACCTGGAGGCCTGGCTGGGCGCCCAGTCCCAGGACTTCTCCAGCTGCCGCGTGGAGGAGATCATCGCGGCCACGGCCCCCGACTTCCTGGAGACCTGCCGGCAGGGTCAGCACCTGCCCGACCCCGTGCCGCTGGTGGCGGAGATCGCGGCGGCCGACAAGCGCATCCAGTACGTCGCCAACCTGGGGCAGCTGGGCGTTCAGGTCTGGGGGGACGTGGCCTGGAAGGCGGTGGAGCCCTACGGCGCGATCTACCGCGGCCCCGCCGGCCACCGGGACGAGCTGACGGCGATCTACAGCGGCTCCGCCCTGCAGATCGACATCGGCCGGCTCTACCAGCAGGACATGATCACCATGCGCGTGTTCGACGCGATGGCCTGCGGGGCCTTCGTCCTGGCCGAGTACAGCGACGCCCTGGCCGAGCAGTTCGACATCGGGGTGGAGCTGGACGCCTACCGCACGCTGCAGGAGCTGCTCGACAAGGCGGAGCACTGGCTGGCCCACCCCGACGAGCGCGCGGCGATCGCCGAGGCCGGGCTGCGGGCCGTGCGCGAGCGCCACTCCCTGCGCGGCCGGGTGGCCCACATGCTGGCCGCCGACGGCTGACCTTCGCGGCGGGTCCCCGGTGCTCTGGGGCGACCCAGGACGGCCCGCGGCGTCGGATTCGACCGAGCCGGGAACGCAGGACGTCGGCCCGGTTCCCTCCGGTCGATCCAGCGTTTACCGAAGCGTTACCGAGCCCCGGGAACGCCCGCTGGAGCCCTGGGGTCACAGCCTCCGAACCACAAACCGGAGGCCACCATGGCTGCACGATTCCTTCGCCCCGCGCTCATCGCCACCCCCGCCCTCGCCCTGGCCCTCGCCGGCGTCACCGCCCTGGCCGGCTCCCCCTCGGTCCAGCGCGCGGCGATGTCCGGCACCTCCTCCCTCCAGCGGGAGGCCCCCATCGAGCGGGCGGCGGAGCTCTCCCGCGCCGACATCTACCGCGGGGACGTGGCCCGCAGCCCGTCGGGCGAGTCCGACTACCTGGCCAGCCGCAGCGTCGCGAGCCCCGCGCAGGCCGACGTGGGCGACGCCGCCACCGACGAGCAGATCACCGCCTCCCGGGCCCGCGCGGCGAAGTGGCTGGTCTCCGTGCAGAAGAAGGACGGCGGCTGGGGGGCGGGCTCCTGGGGCCAGGACGACGTGAACGCGGCCAGCGACGTGGCGACCACGGCCATGTCGGTGCTGGCGCTGCTGCGCGACGGCGGCGGGGTGCAGAAGCACAAGCCGGCCATCGCCCGCGCGGTCGCCTTCGTCACCAAGACGATCGAGGAGAGCCCGAAGTCGTCCCCGCAGCTCAACTCCCCCGGGCAGACGCAGCCCCAGTACAAGCTGGGCTCCCTGGTCGACACCCACCTGGCCGCCCTGATGCTGGGCGAGCTGGTTGGCAGCCTGGACGAGGGCACGAACATCGCCATGGACCAAAGCTACGACCGCATCCTGGGCAAGGTGCAGATGGCCCAGAACGCCGATGGATCCTTCGACTCCAACGGCTGGGCGCCGATCCTCAGCTCGTCCATCGCGGCCAGCGCCCTGGACCGTGGCGTGCAGCTGGGCAAGGAGATCGACACGAAGATCCTGGACCTCAACGACCGCTACCAGGCCGCCAAGGTGAACACGGAGACCGGCAGCTTCGACAGCTCCGCCGGCGCGGGCGTGGACCTGTACAGCGTGGCCTCCACCCTCAAGGGCAACAACGAGAAGAAGCGCCGCTGGTCCCGCGCCGACGCCGCCTCCCCGAACGCCGAGGCCCACACCCAGGACGCCGAGCAGGCCGAGCAGGCCGCGACCCGGGCCGTGACCAGCGACAGCTCCAACCGCCTGTTCGCGGGCTTCGGCTCGGCCGGCGGCGAGGAGATGCTGTCCTACATGATGATCAGCGACACCCTGGCCGACGACGGCGGCGAGCAGTGGACGGCGTGGTCGGGCAAGGTCGGCGGCTACCTGGTGGGCACCCAGAACAACGACGGCTCCTGGGCCGGCCACCACTGCATCACCAGCCGCACCTTCGTCACCGCGGCGGCGATGATGACCCTGGGCGCCGACCAGGGCGCGAAGATGCGGGCCGCTCGGGCCTCCGACCAGCCCACGCGCATGGGCGCCCTGGCCCCCGAATCGGGCGACAAGTAGGGCCTCCCCGGACTGCTAGGCTCCGTCCATGAGCCCGCCTTCCCCCCGCCGCCCCCGCCTCACCCGCGGGGGCGGCCTGGTTCTCCCGACGACCCTCAGCCGACGGCAGGCCTTGTGGGGTCTGGGGGCGCTGACGGCGGGCGCCTTGACCGGCTGCGGGGGGGACGTCTCGCGATCTCACCGACGCCGCGCGCGGCAGGCCCTCAAGGCGGGCGTCGCCTTCCTCCTGGACCAGCAGTCCGACGACGGGCTCTTTCGCAGCCGCACCTACGGCCTGCTGAAGTCGGGCCAGTCGTTGACGCCCTTCGTGGTCGACGCGCTGCGGTCGCTGCCCGCCGATCTGCGCCCGGACGCGGCCATCGATCGCGCTCTGGCCGCCCTGGTCCCCCTGCAGCGGGACGGCGCCCTGGGCCTGGCCGGGCTGCCCGCCGACTACCCCAGCTACGCCACGGGGCTGGCCCTCGCAGGCTGGGCCCGGCGCGGCGGGCACCCCGAGGCGCAGAACGGCGCCCTGTCCTGGCT
>CALCXL010000215.1 GCA_937907595.1 uncultured Pseudomonadota bacterium | reverse complement strand
GGCGATCGCCTGCTGGCGGGGGTCGTGGACGCCGACGGGGAGGAGATCGAGCCGGAGGACCTTGCCGCAGCGCTGGCCCGGCGCATCGCCACCTCCGAGGTGGCCCAGCAGGCCATCTCCATCGGCATCCCGATCCTGCTGCCCGACGGCAAGAGCCTGTTGCGCGGCCCCATGATCAAGGTCCCGGAGGTCAAGGGGAAGCGCAAGGTCGCGCCCCTGGGCGACGGGGAGAAGCGCGCCGCTCGCCTGGACCGCTGGGCCCGCCGCGGCTGGATCGACCTGCGTGCCCCGAACATGAAGCTCTGGCAGGACCGCTTCCGCAAGATGGACGAGGCCCGGCAAGAGCTTGCGCGATTGGGCTCCGCGGGCGTGAGCCGGGCCACCTACCTGCCTGTCGGGTTGAAGATCGGTGACGTCGTCGCCTGGATCTTCAACAACGAGATGGGCGGATACCGAGTCAAGTGATGGAGACACCGATGAACAAGCTCGCTGCGCTGGCCCTGGCCGCGCTCTTCCTGCTCCCCTCCACGGCCTTCGCGGTCGACTACAAGTGGGCGACGGAGTCCGTCGAAGCCACCCGCTGGAAGGACGGCGGCAAGGTCGTCGGCAAGGCGGAGGCCAACAAGCGGCTGGAGGTCCTTGCGACCGACGCCGGCAAGGTGCGCGTGCGCATCGACGGCGGGAAGTTCGGCTGGGTCGACGCCAGCAAGCTGGCCGACTCCGATCCCGCGAAGGCGGCGGCGCCCGCGGACGAGGACGAGGACGAGGACGAGGACTCCGCGCCTGAGTAGCCCCTTCGACGTCGCCGTCCTGGGCGGCGGGTTGGCGGGGCTGCTGCTGGCCGACGCCCTGGCGGATCGCTGCTCGGTGGTCCTGCTGGACGATCCGGGGCCGCCCGACGGCGCCTCGGATCGTGGGCTCGGCATCGCCGCCCGGGGTGGCCTGGACAGTCCGGCCCGCCTGAAGCACGCCCTGCCCGACGACGCAGAGCCCCTCTGGCGTTGGTCCGGCCGCGCCGTGAGCTCCCTGCTGGATCGCTCCGAAGCCCTCGGCGTGAGCGTGGATCGCGCTGGCACCTGGCGCCTGAGCCTCGGCCCCGACGAGGCGCGTGAGTGGGAGGCGTCGGCCACGCTCCTGGACCGATGGGGGGTCGACTCACGCACGCTCACGGCTGATCAAGTCGCCGCCGAAGGCCTGGGTCAGGGCTTCGACGCAGGGCTCTGGATCGGCGGCGAGGGCCGGGTGGACCTGCAGGCGCTGGTGGCGGCGCTGCGGGCGCGCATCGACGGACGCGTGGCCCGACGGAGCGGCCCCGGGGCGGTGGTGGCCACCCTGGGCGGCGTGAGGATCGACGCCCCGGACGGTCCCCTGGACGCGGAGATGGCCGTGATCGCGTCCGGCGCTGGCGCCCCCAGCGCGCACCCCTGGTTCGGCCCGATGATCCTGCCCGTGCGCCTGCAGGGGCTCCGGGTGCCGGGCGCGCAGGTGCCGGGGCCGGCGCTGGTGCGCCACCGGTTCGAGGCCTGGGCCAGCGATCCGGGCGGCCTGTCCTTCGTGGGCTGCCGCTGGGCCGAGCAGCCGGAGATGGAGGCCGGGGTCACGGACGACGCGACCTGCTCGCCCCGTGTGGAGGCGAAGGCGCGTGAGTTTCTGCTTCGCCACCACCCCGCATTGGACCTGTCAAGCGCTCACGCGTGGTCTGGCGTGGCCGCCTGGTCCTGCGACGGCCTGCCCCTGGTCGGCCCCCTGCCCGGCGAGCCCCGGGTGATGGCGCTGTGCGGATGGGGGGGCTGGGGCCTGTCGTGGATCGGGGCCGCGGTGGACGACCTCACCGCCGCCATCCTGGGGGAGGCCGGGGGCGATCGTCTGCCGCACATGCTGCGGCCGCGCCGGATGATCTGAGATGGCCGGGCGTCGCCGGGCGCTCAGCGCACCGAGGCGCGGCTGATGCGCAGGCCTTCGACGTGCTCGTTGGCCTGGAAGAGCGCCCAGTCCCCGTCGCCGTCCACGTCGGAGCGGCAGGTGATCTCAAAGCCCTCCTCGCTGGGTCGCAGGCTGAGCCACAGGTCATCGCGCCGCGGGAGCAGGGCCGTGCTCACGCCGGCCAGGGACCAGCAGTCCGTGGGCCCCGGCGGCGTCTTGCCGCAGGAGGGGAGCTCCCGATCGTGCGCCTTGATGATGGGCTGGATGGCCTTGAGCGCCTGGAGGCAGGGCACCGTCTCCGGGGCGGGCTCCTTGTTCAGGTTCCCCAGGGCGAAGGCGCCGCCGAAGATCAACAGGAGCGACGCCGCGGAGGCCAGGCCCAGCCGAAGCGTGCGCTTCTGCTCGACCGACGACTTCTCGCCAGGCATGCGGCCCGAGATCAGATCGAAGCCGCAGGAGCGGCATTCGACGTCCCCCGGCAAGAGCCGCGCGTTGCAGTTGGTGCAGCGAACCACGTCCACCCTCGTCCGCCGCAATCCCCAAAGCGGCGCTCGGCCCCAGGATGTGGCAGTTCACGCCGCGTTGCAAGGGAGGGAGCAGCAGGAGGGCCGAGGAGGCGGCGCCGCCGGGCAGGGTCGCTACCCCCTCCTCGGAGCCGATCCTTGCGTGATGCATCCATCGACGTGCATGCCCCGGGAGAGTCTCTGGCGCCCCCCCGAACCCGGTGCTATACGTCGCGGCTCGCGGCGGTCGGCAGCCATCCGCGAGTGCCCGAATCTGCTGCCCCCGAGTGGAATCGTGATCCCCCGATACACGCGGCCGGAAATGGCTGCGATCTGGTCCGACGAGCATCGCCTCGGTGTGATGCTGGAAATCGAACTGTTGGCGTGCGAAGCCATGGCCGAATACGGCCAGGTGCCCGCCGACGCAGCCCGGATCTGCCGCCAGAAGGCGCGGGTCCCCGACGCCGCCCGCGTCGACGAGAT
Organism: uncultured Pseudomonadota bacterium; assembly: GCA_937907595.1. Classification (GTDB taxonomy): domain Bacteria; phylum Myxococcota_A; class UBA796; order UBA9615; family UBA9615; genus CALCXL01. The sequence continues at coordinate 217 of CALCXL010000215.1, read as the reverse complement.
CGAAGCCACCGTCAAGCACGACGTCATCGCGTTCCTGACCGCGGTGGGGGAGATCGTGGGCCCCGAGGCCCGCTTCCTGCACAAGGGGATGACCAGCTCCGACGTCCTGGATACGGCCACGGCCGTGCAGTACCGGGACGCGGGACGCCTGCTGGTGCAGGAGCTCGACGCGGTCCTGGCGGCGCTGAAGGTCCGGGCCCTGGAGCACCGGGACACC
>CALCXL010000214.1 GCA_937907595.1 uncultured Pseudomonadota bacterium | reverse complement strand
CCAGGCGTCGGCGGGGTGTAGGTCCATCATCGAGTCCAGGGACGCCGCCGAGAAGCGCAGCAAGCGGGCCCCGTGCAGAGGCACGATCGACGCGGACCGGGGGGTGGAGAGCGCCCAGCCCAGCTCCCCCAGGACGCTGCCGGGCCCCGGCTTGCCGATGGGCTCCTGCCCTTCGCCGTCCTGCAGGTAGACGTGAGCCACGCCGTCCAGCACGTGGAAGACGTCCCGCCCGTCCCGCCCCTGGTCCATCACCACCTCCCCGGGGCGGGCGCCAACGACCTCGGGATCCAGCAGGCTGGTCTGGGCGTCGGTCAGGTTGCTGAAGGGGAGGAAGAGGCGCCAGCTGCTCTGGTCCGTGGACAGGACGCTGTTGCCCAGCGCGTCAAGCTCGCCGCCCTGGCCCAGGTTGAACAGGCGCTCCATGGCCCGGTTGGCCTGCTCGTCGCCGCTCTCCCCGGCCTCGAGCGCCGCGCCGATCGGCTTGTGCAGCGCGGAGTGGGGTCGGTGCTCCAGGATCCAGGTCCAGTCCCGCACCGGGATGAACAGCGGGAAGCCGATGCCCACCTCGCCCGGCTGCTCGAAGGAGGCGGTGAAGGCCCGGGCCCCCAGCGCCTTGAAGCGCACCAGGTTCTCCTCCGTGCAGTCCCAGAAGACCAGATCGAAGCCGAAGATGCGGACCGCCAGGTTCCACAGCTCGCGGTAGATCGCCTTGGCGGCGCCCCTGGCGGCCACCCCCGCGGCGCGCTGCCCGCCCTCTTCGGGGAAGGCCCAGCGCAGGTCGGCGTCCACGCAGAGCTTTCGGACCTGGCCCAGGCCGCGGTCGCCGAGGTCCGCGAAGATGCGGTCGAGCGCGTAGTTGGCCCGGGTCGCTTCGTCGGCGGTCTCCGGATCCAGCCGGTCGAGGTAGGCGGCGCCCACCACCCGACCCCGCCACTTGACCACCACCATCGGCACCCCGTCGTCCTCGGGGTCCATGAGCTGTCCGTCGTCGCTCACGTCGCAGGACGGCATGCGCCAGTCGAAGTCGTCGACGAAGACCCGCTTCATCAGGCGGCGGCCTTCGGCCCGATCGGCTTCGGTCAAGGCCAGGAAGGCCAGGGGGAGGTCGTCTGGGGTGCGTCGCATCGACATCGTTCGGTCCCTTCGTTTCTCCTCCGGCCCTCATGCAAGAGTTAATGCGCTTCACGATCGAGCGCCAGGGGCCGGAACCAGCTGGGAATACTGGGAAAATAGCTTGACTCGCGGGGTGGCATGGCCGTAACGCCCGACGCCTCCAACGTGGGCCGGAGGGGCGTCCCATGGGGGCCGCGACGATCACCCGCTCGCCACCGCCTCTCCACAGCGAAGGCAGGGAATCTCCACAGCTCCACAACGAGATCGTCCCACTGCGCCGCTCCTTGAACGCGAGCCCTTCCGGACTTCGGGGACCTTCGCTATACCCGCCGCGCACCCCGGCCCGAGGGATCCCATGAAGCTGTTCATCGACACCGCGAACCTGACCGAGATCCGGGAGGCGGCCTCCTGGGGCATCCTCGACGGTTGCACCACCAACCCGTCGCTCATCGCCCGGGAGGGGCGGGACTTCGCCGAGGCGATCTGGGAGATCTGCGAGATCGTCCAGGGCCCCGTCAGCGCCGAGGTCGTGGCCCAGGACGCCGAGGGCATGCTGCGGGAAGCCGCGCTGCTCAAGCAGATCCACGAGCACGTCGTCATCAAGATCCCCATGTGCCACGAGGGGCTCAAGGCCACCCGCGCGCTGGCGGACGAGGGCACCCCGGTCAACGTGACCCTGATCTTCTCCGTCAACCAGGCCCTGCTCGCCGCCAAGGCCGGCGCCGCCTACGTCAGCCCCTTCGTCGGCCGCATCGACGACACCGGCAACGACGGCATGGGCGTGCTCGCGGACATCATCAACGTCTTCGATCACTACTACTTCGACACGGAGGTCCTGGCGGCCTCCATCCGGCACACCGCCCACATGCTCGACGCCCAGCGCCTGGGCTCGCACGTGGCCACGCTGCCCTTCAAGGTGTTGAAGCAGATGGTTCACCACCCCCTGACGGACAAGGGCAACGCCGCCTTCCTGGCCGACTGGGCCACGGTGCCCGGCGACGGCCTGGAGTCCACCGTCTCCGCCTTCCTGCAGCGCCCGCGGGGCTGAATCCCCGGAGGATCCCCGCGGCGAGGCACCTCCCGCGCGGGCTGATCGACGCACCCCGGGATCGCAGTTGCGGGCCGGATGCCTGCTCTGTACCCTTCGCGTCCCTGAATGAACGTTCATTCAGAACGGCCGGAGACCCCGTGCAAGCAGCCGACGCACGCAAGCGTGACAAGCGGCGCCAGATCCTGGACGCGGCCATCACCGTGTTCTCGGAGAAGGGCTTTCACAAGTCCCGCGTGAGCGACGTGGCCCGGGCGGGCGGCGTGGCGGACGGCACCATCTACCTGTACTTCAAGAGCAAGGACGCGATCCTCATCGCCATCTTCGAAGAGGCCATGCGGGAGATGATCGCTGGGGTCCAGGCCGCGACCGCGCAGCTGACGGACCCGATGGACCGGTTGCGACGCTTCGCCGTGTTCCACATGGAGAACGTGGAGCAGCAGCGGGCGACGGCGAAGGTGCTGCAGGTGGAGCTCCGGCTCAGCAACACCTTCATGAAGGAGTACAAGCCCACGGCCCTGCAGGAGTACCTGGACATCATCGGTGACGCGATCGTCGCCGGTCAGGACCAGGGGCTCGTGCGGCCCGACGTGAACCCGATCATCGCCCGCCGCGCCTTTTTCGGTGCGCTGGATGAGATCGCAATGCAGTGGATCCTGACCCCGCGAGCCCGCTACGGACTCAAGGAGTCAGCAGAGCAGATCGCTGAACTGTTCGTTCGCGGCCTCCGTGCCTGAGCGAACCCATACCCTGGAGGATCAATCGTGAAGATCGGTGTCCTTTTGAAGCAGGTCCCGGACACGGAGACCAAGATTCGCGTCGCCGGTGACGGCATCGAAGAAGGCGACGTCAAGTGGATCATCAACCCCTACGACGAGTTCGCAGTCGAAGCGGCCATCCGCCTCAAGGAGAAGCTGGGCGACGGTGAGGTCCTCATCTTCTCCCTCGGCAAGTCCCGCACCCTGGACGCGGCCCGCACGGCCCTGGCCATGGGCGGCGATCGCGCGGTGATCCTGGACGACGACGCCTTCGAAGGCTCGGATGCCTACGGCACGGCCAAGGCCCTGGCGGCGGCCATCAGCAAGGAAGAGTGCGGGATCGTCTTCACGGGCGGTCAGGCCATCGACCTGGACCAGAACTCGGTGCCGCAGAGCGTCGCCGCGTTCCTGGAGTGGCCGCACGCGTCCTGGATTCAGGGCTTCGAGCACAACGGCGACACCGCGACGGTCAAGCGTCCCGTCGGCGGCGGCGCGGTGGAGGTGGTGGAGGTGACCCTCCCGGCCGTCTTCACCTGCACCAAGGGGCTGAACGAGCCCCGCTACGCCAGCCTGCCGGGAATCATGAAGGCCAAGCGCAAGCCCGTGACCAACTACTCCGCCGACGACCTGGGCGTCGGGGACGACGTGGGCGCGGACAACGCTCGGGTCTCCCTCAGCGACTTCAAGCTCCCCCCCGGGCGCCCTGCGGGACGCATCCTCGAGGGTGAGATCGGTGATCAGGTCAAGGAGCTGGTTCGGCTCCTTCGCGAAGAGGCCAAGGTCCTTTAAGGGCCGCAGGAACGAAGGAAGAGAGACATGACTGACATCCTGGTTTTCTGTGAGGTCTCCGACGGCAAGGTCAAGGGCTCGGCCCGTGAGCTGCTCGGCAAGGCGAAGGAGCTGGCGGACGGTGGCGACGTCACCGCGCTGCTGCTGGGCTCGGATCTGGGCGACGCAGCCGAGGGCCTCGGCGCCCTGGGTGCGGACTCCGTGATCAAGGTCGAGCACTCGGCGCTGGAGCACTACGTGCCCGGCGCGTGGGCCGCTGCCTTCTCGCAGGCCGTCGAAGACAACAACCCCGACGTCGTCCTCGGCGCCGCCACCGCCCTCGGCAAGGACCTGCTGCCCCGCGCAGCCGCCCTGCTGGAGGTCGGCGTCGCCGTGGACGTGGTCGACCTGTTCGAAGGCGACGACGGCATCGCGGGCACCCGCACGATCTACTCGGGCAAGGCGCTGGCCACGGTCAACGTCAGCTCCGAGCCGAAGTTCTTCTCCGTGAGGCCCAACAGCTTCGTGGTGGACGGCGTGGAGGCCGGCGACGGCGACGTCGAGGACTTCGAGCCGGATCTGGACGACGACAGCGGCTACGTCGTGACCGACGTTGAGACCTCCGGTGGCGCCACGATCGAGCTGACCGAAGCCAACCGCATCATCGCCGGGGGCCGTTCCCTGAAGAGCGCGGAGAACTTCGGCATCTTCACCGAGGCCGCCGGCCTGCTGGGGGCCGCCGTCGGTGCCTCCCGCGCGGCGGTGGACGCTGGCTACGCCGGTCACTCCATGCAGGTCGGTCAGACCGGCAAGGTGGTCAACCCGCAGCTGTACATCGCGTGCGGCATCAGCGGCGCGATCCAGCACCTGGCCGGCATGCGGACCTCCAAGGTCATCGTGTCCATCAACAAGGACCCGGAGGCCCCCATCTTCCAGCACAGCACCTACGGCATCGTGGGCGATCTCTTCGAGGTCGTGCCGCTGCTGACGGAGGAGCTGAAGGCCGTCCTGGCCGACTGATCCCCTGAGTCGGGCCGACTCCGGTCGGTCTGCGCCCGAGAGGGTCCGTTCGCTTCGGCGGGCGGGCCCTTTCGCGTTGGGCCCTCGCGCGCGCGCGCGATCACCCTGGGAATCGCCCTGGGTGACGACGAGCATCCTGTCTCCCGCGGCGCCCTTCGTGTCGATGTCCGACGGGGCGCCGTCCTACGACAGGGCTCATCCCGCCGTCTGACGATGTGATTCCGGGTAGAGTCTGGCGCCATGGCTGATGACGATCTGTACCTCGCTGCCCAACGCCGCAAGTCCCAGCTGCGCGCGCTCATCCTCGCCGTGCTGGTGCTGGTCGCCGTCGGCGGCTTCTTCTGGAAGCAGGGCCAGGAGGCCAGCCGGGTGGACGCCCTGGTGGCGCAGGGGGAGGCCAGCATCGCTTCGGCCGACTTCGACTCCCTGAAGTCCACGGTGCGCGCCGCCGGCCAGGAGCTCAACGAGAACAGCCGCGCGTCGGCGACGGTCCTGGCCGTGGACGCCCGCGCCGAGCTGCTGATCCACGTGCTGTACACCGGCGTGCGCTCCCAGCGGCAGCGGGCCGAAGAGATGGTCGAGATCGCCGAGGAGCGGGACGCGGTCCACCCCGCCGTTCGGCTGACGCGCGCCATGGTGGAGGCCTGCGTCGGCAACCCGCAGACGGCGCTGTCGGGGCTGGAGGGCGCTCCCTTCCCGCCGCTGTTGGCCGACCAGGTGGCTGCGGCCCGCGCCGAGGCCCTCATGCGCACCGGCGATCTGCCCGGCGCCCAGGCCAGCCTGCGAGGGGCCAGCACCGGCATCGGCCACACCTGGGCCGCGCGGGTGGCCTGGCGGGCCGGGGACCTGGATCAGGTGCTCGCGTCCACCCAGAAGGCCCTGGCGGCCTCTCCGGACAACGCCGCCGCCAGCATCCTGAGCCAGCTGGCCACTTCCCGGCGCGCCACCGCGGAGGAGGCGGAGGCCCAGCTGCGGGCCCTGGCCGGGGGCTCCGCGCTCAGCGCGCTGCATGCCGCTGACGTGGCCGTGGAGCTGTCGCGGGTGCTCCGTCGCGCCGGCAAGGTGGACCAGGCGGACGAGCTGCTGGAGGGGGCCGCCGAGAGCGACGAGAGTTCGGTCGTCCTCCGCGCCGAGCTCTCGCGGGTCAAGCGGTTCCAGGGCAGCTTCGGCGCGGCGCGGACCCTGGCGGACAAGGGCCTGCGCGCGGGGCCCGACGATCCGGTGCTGCTGGCCGAGTTCGCGCAGGCTGCGTTCTTCAACGACGCCGCCGACACCATCGAGGATCGGGCCCGCCGGGTGCCCAAGGGCAGCGAGGACAGCGCCGGGGTGAGGCGCGCGAATGCCCTGGCGGCCCTGGTGCGGGGCAAGGGAGGGCAGGCAATCGCCGGCCTGGAGGCCACCCGTCAGTTGGGCGCTGCCGGGGAGACGGACCTGTGGCTGGCCGAGGCGTGGCTCCGCTCGGACAACCCGCAGAAGGCGCTGGAAGCGGCCCGCCGCGCCCGCCTCCTGCTGTCCGATGCCATGGGGCGGGAGTCCCGCGAAGTGGCCGTGGCGGTCATGTACGAGGCACTTTCCCTGGCTTCGTCGGGCGCCGCGGAGGAGGCCGAGCCCCTGCTGGCGGAGGCCTGGACGTCGCAGAACCAGACGCCCTGGACGGCGTGGGTCTACGGCCGCTACCACCGCGTGGTCGGGAACGACGCCGACGCCCGCACGGCCTTGCTGCTGGCCTGTCACAAGGGGCAGGACTTTGCCCTCTCGTGCCTGGATGCCGCCGACGTATATGAAAGTGCGCCGGGCGAGAGAGGCCAGGCGACCCTGAAGGAGCTCCGCCGGCACTACCTGCGGACCTCGCCGAAGGGCTGGCACGCCGAGGCGGTTCGGACTGAACTGGATCGCTGAGGGGAGCCGGATCGCAGCTCCGGGCGCTCCCGTGCCCTTGTCGGGGCGTAGTGGCTCTGTTAGGTTGCGCGGGCTCCAGCAGGCCGTTTGCGCCTAAGTAGTTAGAAACTCAGGGGTTTTGTTGATTTCGCGCCGCACCTGAAAGCTGGGCGCATGGAGGATTTCGAATGCTGAAGAACCTGTACATGATGCTGGTCGCCTTCATGCTGAGCCTGGCGCTCGGCTTGGTCGGCTGCCCCACGCCCACGGACGACGACGACTCGGCCGGCGGCGACGACGACGACGCCACGCCGCCCGACGACGACGACGACGACGACGACGACGACGACGACGACGACGACGACGACACCT
>CALCXL010000213.1 GCA_937907595.1 uncultured Pseudomonadota bacterium | reverse complement strand
GACGTCGTCGACGAGGATCTCCAGGACCTCTCCTGGTACCCGGATGGGGACGGAGACGGCTTCGGCGACGGAACCGCCGGGCCGGTGGAGTCGTGCATGCCGGTGGAGGGACACGTCCTGGACAGCTCGGATTGCGACGACGGCGACGCCGAGAACCGGCCGGGCGCCGAGGAGCTGTGCGACGGGGTCGACAACGACTGCGATGGGCAGATCGACGAAGGGGTCACTGCCGAGGGGGACGCCGACGGAGACGAGGACGGCGCAGGCCTCTGCGCCGGCGGGGACTGCGACGACGACGAGGCCGCTACGCACCCCGGCGCGGACGAGCAGTGCGACGACGGGGTCGACAACGACTGCGATGGCGCGATCGACGCCGACGATCCCGAGTGTTGGACGTCGGACTGCGGGTGCACCTCGGCATCGTCGGGGGCGCAGCCCACGCTGCTGGGCCTCCTGCTCTTGTCGCTGGTCGGGCTGCGGCGGCGCCGCCGCTTCGGCCTGTCCGCGTTGCCGGCGCTCGCCGCAGCCCTCTTGTTCGTCGCGCCCGCCCCCGCATCCGCCGCCGCCGGCGACGAGGCGTCGCGTCAGGCCCGCTTCGCCCGGGGGGAGCTCGCAGCTGGGCGCTACGAGCGGGCGCTGCGATCCGCGGAGTCCGCGTTGACGCTGGACCCCGATTTCCACGAAGCGTTGCTCCTCAAGGCGCTGGCCTACGAGGGCCTGGGCAACCTGCGGATCGCGCGGTCGCTGCTGCTGTCCCACCGGAGCGCGACGGGAGGCTGGCTCCCAGGCTCCGAGGCCCAGGCCGCCCTCGACCGGCTCGACGCGACGGTCCGCGAGGGCGGGGGGCTGGACGGCACGACCCGCACCGCGCTCGACGCGTCCGCCCTGCAGGAGCGGGTCTCGCGGCAGCTCGCCGCGGGGGACTGTCTGGGCGCCGACGCCTCCGCCCTGGAGCTGGTGCTCGCGGCGCCCAAGGTGGCGGACACCTGGCGTTTTCGCGGGGACGCGGCCCGGTGCGGAAACCAGCTCCGCGAGGCGCTGTTGGCCTATCAGCGGTACGAATCCCTGGGAGGCGGTGACGCGAGCGTGGTGCAGATGGCGGAGGACCTGTCCACCAGCCTGGCGACTCTCCGGGTGCACGTCCGCCTGGCTTCAGGGAGTCCGGTGCCCAGGCTCCGCCTCGACCTGGGGGGAGAGGAGATCTCGCCGCGTTCCGAGCCCGACGGAAGCTACTTGTTCTCGGATCTGTCGACGGACCAGCTCATGACCCTGAGCGTGGCGGGGCGGGGGCTGAAGGCGGAGAGCGTCGAGATCCCCGCGCTTCGTTCCGGCGAGGAGCACCGGGTTGACGTGGCCCCCGAGTTCATCGGCATCGGCGTGGTCCGCCTGACGGACTACGACTGCGGGGGATGCACCGCCCGCCTCGTGACCGCAGACGCCGAGGTGGACGCGCCGCCCGGCGCGAGCGTGACCGTCACCGCCGGGGACGTCTCGGCCCTGGTGGCCACCGCTGAGGGCGTCGCCGTGGTCCCGCTGTGGATCGACGTCGACGCGACCGTGGACTTCGACCCCACCGCCTACCGCCCCGCAGCGTTGACCGTGATCGGGCTCCCCGCAGGCTCGACCGTGAACCTGTACGTCGAAGGGGCGGAGGGCCGCGGCATCGACCGCACCGAGCAGCTGCCGGGCCACGAGGGGAGGATCGACCCCGCGACCGGCGTCCGGGTGGCCCCGACGTACCGGATCGAGTCGCTGGTGGGCGGCCGCGCGAGCATGGTCGTCTCCCATCCGGTGCTCGGCGAGGGAGGGCACGAGGTCGTCCTGAGCCCCGGAGCGCTGAACGCCACGACGTTCGAGTGGCGGCGGCAGGAGGGCATGGCCGCGGGCATCGCCGCCGTGAGCGCCCGGCACGATCGCTACCTCCAGGAGGACGCGCTGGCCGGGTCGCAGGCGCGGGCCCAGTCGGTGGGGATCGGTGTCCTCTCCGGCCTCGTGGCCGGTGCGGGAGCGGCGTTGGCCACCGGGGCGGTGCTGCAGACCGGACAGCTGGACTTCCACCGGGAGCGGGGCGAGGCGCTGCAACGCCACGGTGATGATCCCGGCCCAGCTCGGGCCGAGTTCCTGCGCGTCGCGGGGGTCCAGACCGGCCTCGCGTCGGCCTCGGGCGCCGCGTTCGGGGCCGCGGCCGGGGGCTTTGCCCTGACCTTTGGGCTCGCCGGGCGCCAGCAGCAGGGAAGCTCGTCGGTCCGTTGGGAGCCGTGGGCCGAGCCCGCCGAGTGATCCGCGCCCAGCGCGGAGAAGGCATGATGCGCTCGGCATGGTCAAACTGGAGTCTGGACAGCGAGTAGGCGACTACCGGCTCGAGCGCTGCGTGGGTGCGGGGGCCTTCGCCGAAGTGTGGCTCGCGGTCGAGATCGGCGAGCTGGGCTTTCGCAAGCGGGTCGCGCTGAAGGTCCTGAAGGAGCTCGACGACGCCAGCCCAGAACGCTTCGAGACGCTGGTGAACGAGGCCCGCCTCTGCGGCCACCTGCACCACCCCCACATCGTCGACGTCTACGGGGTCGGCGAGCACGAGGGCATGTGGTTCATCGCCATGGAGTTCGTGCAGGGGGGGACGCTGGCGGAGTTGGGGGAGAGCGCTCGTGAGTCGGGCTTCCGGCTTCCCCGCTCGGTGGTGCTGGATGTCGGCATCCAGATCGCGAACGCTCTCGACTACGCGCACAACGCACAGGATCACGGAGGCCGGCCGCTCCACGTCATCCACCGGGACTTGAAGCCGGCCAACGTGTTGATGAACGAGGACGCCGGGGTCAAGGTCGCTGACTTCGGGATCGCACGCGCGGTGACGAACGTGTCGGTCACCCAGAGCGGGGTCGCGAAGGGCACGCCCTGCTACCTGGCCCCCGAGGGGTGGGAAGGCGGAAGGTCGGTGGGGCCGCCCGTGGACATCTTTGCCCTCGGTGCGGTGCTCGCGGAGCTGGCGACTGGGAGCCGGCTGTACTCCGGCGGCTCCGTGCCGGCGACCGTGTTTCAGATCCTGCAGGGGAGCGCCGCCCAGGATGTGGCCAAGGTCGCCCCCGTCTTTCCCGAGCTCGCCCCGCTGCTGGAGCGCATGCTGAAGCGGAGGCCACAGGAGCGCATGGGGAGAGCGTCGGAGGTCGCACAGGAGCTGCGTCGGATCCGCGCCCGCATCGACGCCCCCGGGGACCTCAGCATGTTTCTCAAGCTGGTCGGCTCCGCCGCGAAGCCGCGAAGCCTGCGGGCCGACGGCTCCCTCCACCTGGATCTGCCCGTCACCGATGAGCCGGGGTGGTCGGAGGTGCTGGCGCTCGCGCGGGGCGAAGGCTCGAGCATGGACGGGGGCGGCGCAGGCCTGGAGGGCGATCCGGGAGCCACGCGTCGGGTCGCGCCCCAGATCATGGAAGCGTTCCTCGCCGGGGCCGGCCCCGGGTCCACCACCTCGGCCAAGCCCCGGGCAGCGGCCTCGGCCCCGGCGGACCTGCCGGACACCTACACCGCCAGCCCGGAGTCGCTCGCCCGCATCAAGTCCGACGTCGCCGACATGGCGGCGGCCGCACCCCAAGACACGCTCGCGTCTGCGGCGCTCCCCTCGCCGGGTCCTGCCGCTCAATCGACAGGGGACCGACCGCGACCCGTCGCCGCCTCGCCGGTCGCTGCGGTCGCCGACCAGGACATCGTCTTCGAGTCGACACCCCCCCCCGATCCGGGCCGGGAGGAGACGCGAGTCCTTCCTCCTCGTCGGCGGCGCGTGACCCCCGACCCGCCCGCGGCTCGCCGCTCGCTGCCCTGGCTGCCGATCGCCGGGGTGGCCCTGCTGTTGCTCGTCGGCCTGCTGTACGGCGCCTCGAACCGGTCGGGCGCGGTCGAGGTCCCGGGCGGCGCTGCGCCTCCGGAGGACCTCATCATCGCGTTGCCTGGCGACGTCGAGCTGGCCGGAGCCGCGGCCCCCGCCGGCCCTGGTGCGGCGACCACCGACCCGCCTCGAGCCGAGGGCGTCAAGCGGGGGCCCGATCCCACACCCTCGGACCAGCCCCGTCCGGAGCCGACGTCCGCCGCACCGGTGCGCTCAGTGTCGTCGGCGCCGTCGGCGCCGGAAGCGACCCCGGCGGCGGCATCACTTGTCGCGAGCCCCGCCGAATCGAGCGTGGAGCCCGCGGCTGCGGCTCCGGCGTCGGCAAGCGCTGCGAGTGCCCAGGGCTGCATCGCACTCCGGAGCGACCTGGGAGGTGGGCTGGTCTGGATCAACGGCACCCTCAACCGCCGCCTGCGCACGTCGCGGGTGGATCCCCCCATCGTGTCCTTCGATGCGGGCCGAGTCTCCATCGGCATGGCTCGGCAGGGGCGCTCGGAGCCCACTCACAGGATGGACGTCGAGGTGCGCGCGGGCTGGCACCACGTCCTCAGCTGCGAGCTGGGCTCCGACCAGGCCTGCAGTCTCTCTGGCGGCCCGGGCTCCTGCCCCTGATCGCGATCGCCAGCCCCCGGTCCGCCTGAACTGACGATCCCCGCTCCGGTGCCTTGAGGACACCGGCTGCAGACGAGGCATGGCGCCTCGCTCCTCCGGTGGAGGTCGCCATGTTCAAGATCCACCCCGCAGAGCTCTCGTCGTTGTTCCCCCTCGTGGTCCTGGCCTGGTGGTGCGGCAGCGTGCTGGCGCTGGGCATGTTGGCGGTGGGGCCCGTGTAGGAGGGTCCCCCGCCCCCGTCACCCCCCCAGGATCCCCCGCAGGCAGTCGAGCAGATCCTGGGTGCGGTACGGCTTCTGGAGGAACCCGGCCAGGCCCTTGCCCACGAAGCGCGACGTCGCGTCCTGCTGGTTGTAGCCGCTGCTCAACACCACCGGCAGGCCCGGTCGCAGCCCCCGGATCGCCCGGAACGTCTCCACGCCGTCCATGCGGGGCATGGTCATGTCCAGGAGAACCACGTCCACCTCGAGCGCCGGGTCCTGCAGCAGCTCCACCGCCTGCACGCCGTCCTCGGCCAGCACGACGTCCAGGCCGCCGTGCGCCAGGGCCGCCTTCACGAAGCCGCGCACCGCCGGCTCGTCGTCGACCACCAGCACCGTGGCCCGTCGCCCCGCCGCGCCGCCCCCGCCCGCCGGCGCCTCCGACGAGGCCGGCGCGAACGCCCCCGACGCGGCCGGGAGCAGGATTTGGATGCAGGTGCCTTCGCCCGGCTCCGAGTAGACGCGGACCGAGCCCTTGTGCCCCCTCACGATGCCCAGGGCTGCGGCCAGCCCCAGCCCGTGGCCGCGCTCCTTGGTCGTGAAGAAGGGGTCGAACATGCGCGCCCGCGTCTCGGGATCCATGCCCGCGCCCGTGTCCGACACCTCCAGGACGACGTAGGTGCCCGCGGGCAGGTCCGCTTCCAGAAAGGCGTCGCGCAGGTAGGCGCTGTCGGCCTCCACGGCCCGGCTGGCGATGCGGATCTGGCCCTCACCGCCCTCCATCGCGTCCGAGGCGTTGGTGATCAGGTTCATCACCAGCTGCCGCATCTGCGCGACGTCGACGTCCACCGCCGGCAGCGGGACCGTGAAGTCCGTGCGCAGCTCCACGTTCGGGGAGATGCCGACCCGCAGCAGCGTCGCCATCTCCTCGATGATCCCGTTGAGCACCACCGGCTCGATGACGAAGCGCCCCTTGCCGGAGTAGGCCAGGAGCTGGCGCGTGAGCTCCGAGGCGCGCTCCGCGGAGGACTCGACCTGCTGGAGCGCCGCGCGCGCGGGGGAGTTCGGGGCCAGCTTCAGCATCGCCAGGCTGGCGTGGCCCAGCATGCTCACCAGGAGGTTGTTGAAGTCGTGGGCGATGCCGCCCGCCAACATGCCAAGCACCTCCAGCTTCTGCGCCTTCTGGAGCCGGACCTGCAGCTGCTCCGCGGCCAGGCGACGCCGGTCCGTGACGTCCAGGGCCAAGCCCGCCGACCCCCCGCCCTCCAGCGGCTCCACCCGCGCCTCGAAGACGCGATCCGCCAGTTGGAACTCCAGGGTGCCCTCCCGGCCCGCCATCACCGCCCGGTGCGCCTGCAACGCGTCCGCGCCCAGCACGCGGTCCAGGGGCTGGCCCACGGGATCGGGGGGGAGCGCCGCGGCGTGGGCGCCGGACATCGACCGGACCTCACCCTGCTCGGACGCGGTCCAGTACAGCCCCGGCAGGTGCGACAGCAGGAACTCGAGCTGGGCCTCGCGGTCGGTCAGCCGCTGCTGCGCGGCCTCCAGCTCCCGGTTGGCCTCGGCCAGCTCCTCCGCCTGTCGGGCCAGCGCCTCCTGGTTGCGCTTGCGGGCGGTGATGTCCTGGCTGATGCCCAGCAGGAAGCGCGGCTCCCCGTCGGCCCCCAGGATCGGGATCTTCATGGTGTGCAGCCAGCGCTCGCCGGCCGCGGTGTCGATCGGCTCCTCGGCGATGTCCACCAGCACGCCGCCGTCCAGCACTTCGCGGTCCTTCTTCGTGAAGGCTGCGGCCTGCTCGGGTGGGAAGAAGTCCTGGTCGTTCCGGCCGATCAGGTCCTCGCGCCGGTAGCCAAGGAGCTCCTCGCCCGCGCGGTTGAACCGAACGAAGCGCAGCTCCCTCGCCTCCTTGACGAAGATCATGTTCGGGATGTTCTCGACGATGGACTCGAGGAAGAGCTCGTTGTCCCGGTCTGGATCGTGCTGGTCGGTCATGGTGCCCCCAAGGGGGAGACTACCCCAGCCCCAGGGGCATTCTCACGCCCCGACCGAGCCCGGGCGGGCGGAGGGGGGCCGTCGGTCGATAGAATGAGAGCCATGCGCCTGCTGCCTCTCGTGCTGCTCCTGGGCTGCGCCCCGCCGACCGACGGCGACCCGGCCGACGACGACGACTCCGCCGTGCTGGACGACGACGACTCCACCGCGATGGACGACGACGACGCGGCCGACGACGACGACGCGGCCGACGACGACGACGCGACCCCCGCCATCAGCCCCCTCTACCCGCGCGCCGACTACGCGCGCCTGCTCGATCAGGCCGTGGCCTTCTACGGCCGTCAGCGCTGCGGCGACGCCGGAAACCCCCTGCTGGTGGGGCACCCGATCACCGAGCACTGCCACCTGCAGGACGGCCCCGCGGTGGGCCTGGATCTGGTCGGCGGATGGCACGACGCGGGCGACCACCTCAAGTTCACTCTGACCACCGCCTGGGCGGCCTACGCGCTCCTGAAGGCCTGGGACGCGTGGCCCGACGCCTTCGTCGACGCCTACGGGGCCCGGCCCGGCGATCCGGCCAACGGCATCGCCGACGTGCTGGACGAAGCCCGCGTCGCCACCGACTGGCTGCTGCTGGCCACCCCCGACGCGGACACCCTGGTGCACCGGGTCGGCGGCGAGCAGGACCACGATCTCTGGGTGACCTCCCCCTACCAGTCGACCCTGGACGTCGACGAGGGCGGCGGCGAGCGGCCGGTGGTGTTGGGCGCGCAGGCCGACGTCGCGGGCATCACCGCCGCCGCCCTGGCGCAGATGGCCAGGGCCTGGGCTCCGCACGACGCGGCCTACGCGGCCACCTGCCTGGAGCACGCCCGCTGGGCCCAGGCCCTGGGCGAAGCTCGCCCGGGCACGACCGACGATCCCTTCTATCCGGACAGCTCCTTTGAGGACGACCTGCTCTGCGGCGCCGTCGAGCTGCACCGCGCCACGGGCGAGGCCGCGTACCTCACCGCGGCGGAGGCGCACGACGCCGCCTTGGGCGCCCACGGTTGGGTGCCGGGTTGGGACCAGGTCGCCGACCCCTGCCGCCACAGCCTCTACGTGGCGGGATCGACGGGCACGCAGCTCCGGTGGGGCGCGGACGTGGCCCGCTACCCGGCGGCCGTGAGCAGCCTCCCCCTGGTGAACGGGCTGGCCTGGTTCCTGGACTGGGGCAGCATGAGCGCCGCCCTGGGGGCCGCGGCCTCCTCCGCGCTCTACCACGACGCCATCGGCAGCCTGGCCCACCTGGAGTTCGCGCAGCGGCAGGTCGAGTACGCCATGGGCGACAACGAGTACGGCCACCCCTTCGTGGTCGGCTTCGGACCGGGCGCCCCCGCCGCGCCGCACCACCAGAACGCCTACGGGCGCGAGGCCCTGGACTGGGATCTGAGCCAGCCGCACCTGCACGAGCTCACCGGCGCCCTGGTCGGCGGGCCCACCCAGGACTTCACCGGACCCAGCCAGCCGGGCTACGACGACGACGTCTGGGACTACGTGGGCAACGAGGTCTCGCTGTCCTACAACGCCGGCCTGGTGCTCAGCGCGGCGGCGATCGTCGGCGAGCTGGGCCGCTGAGCCGCCGGCGGCTCACCAGCCGGGCGGCAGGCCCCCCCCGAGCGCAGCCGGCGGTCACTCCATGCAGGCGGGGCAGAGCAGGCCGACCACGTCGGCTGCGTGGCCCGTGGAGGTGATCATGGCACCGAGTGACAAGGCGATGATCGCCAGGACGTGGAGCGTCTCCGGCCAGGTGAGTTCGCGCACGGGGGCTCCCGTTCCGGTAGGCAGCTGGGCTGACTCTCCAGCGGGAGAGTCCCCTGGCTTTGCGTCCCGCGGTCGCCCGCGGTTTGCCGTTTCTGTCGGCGGGGGCGCCCGATGCGCCGCCCTCTCCCCACTACCGTGGGCCCGTCGGCGCGCAGAACCCCGTGAAACCCGGAGGGAAAAGGGGTGCGCGGGACCGATCACGCCTCCTGGCAGAGCACCTGCATCTGGTCCAGGTACTCGTACAGACCGTCGACGTAGGAGTTCAGGAAGATCCCCGCCTCGGTGTTGATGCCTGGCGCCTCCAGGTGGGTCCACTGGCCGTAGAAATGCACGACGCCGCCGTCGTGGGGGATCATGAACTCCAGCTGGTAGTTCTGGATGAAGCGCGTGTCGTCCACGGGGGTCAGCTGCGGCTCGTCCAGCATCCAGGTCCGGCTCAGGCGGGCCGGCAGGGCCTCGGCGGAGTCGTCCGACGCCGGCACCGCGTCGATGCGGCGGAAGCCCGACGCCATCTCCATCGTGTAGGTGTAGGCCAGCTGTTGTTGGCCGATCGCCGTGTGCCAGTCGGCGCGATCGCAGCTCCCGTCCCGAAAGCACTCCACCCCCTCGAACGCGCTGCGCTCGTAGGACAGGTAGTTCTCCGGGAAGAGCGTGAACTGGTCGGGGTTGAGGTAGATGCGGTCCAGGTCGGCCAGGGAGCAGTCCTGCCAGCGCGCGACCATCACGCCCACCGCGTTGCCGGCGTCCGAGGTCTGGGACGGTGGGTCCAGGGAGTCCAGGGCGACGTCGCTCAGGGCGGAGATCGTGGCGCCGAAGCCGGCGTCGTACTCGGCGTCGGGATCGGCCGACTCGGGGTCGATCCAGCTGCGTCCGTCGAACCAGCGGAGCAGGTTCACGCCGGCGTCGGCCAGGGAGCGCGCCTGGTTGTCGTCCTCCAGCTCGTAGTGCCGGAACACGAAGGACATCAGCTCGTCGACGTCCTCCGGGGCGGGCTCCGGCGGATCGCAGGCGACCAGGAGCAACGTCATCGTCAGCAGGAAGGCGCGCATGCGGGGAGGTTATCAGGCCCCGGGATCGAGCTGGGCCTGCTTGAGGCGCCGCTGCTCTCGTCGATGTTCCATGCGCTGCCGGCCCTGCTCGAAGCGTCGTCGGTCGTCGTCGGTGGCCAGGAGGAGCCGCGGCGCCTCCCGGGGCGCGTCCGC
>CALCXL010000212.1 GCA_937907595.1 uncultured Pseudomonadota bacterium | reverse complement strand
CGACGCGGTGGAGGCGGCGGCGGGCACCGACCCCTTCGCCCCGGACAGCGACGGCGACGGCATCCCCGACGGCGTGGAGGGCCTGGGTGACCCCGACGGCGACGGCATCCCCAACGCCCTGGACGACGACTCCGACGGCGACGGCATCCCCGACGCGGTGGAGGGCAGCGGCGACTCCGACGGCGACGGCATCCCCGACTACCTGGACCTGGACAGCGACGGCGACGGCATCCCCGACGCCGACGAGGGCGCGGCCGACCTGGACGGCGACGGCATCCCCAACGCCACCGACCCCGACGACGACGGCGACGGCATCCCCGACTCGGTGGAAGGCAACGGCGACCCCGACGGCGACGGCGTCCCCAACTCCCTGGACACGGACAGCGACGGCGACGGCATCCCCGACGCGATCGAGGGCACCGACGACGACGACGGCGACGGCATCCCCAACTACCTGGACGACGACTCCGACGGCGACGGCATCCCCGACGCGGACGAGGGCGACGGCGACGCCGACAACGACGGCATCCCCGACTTCCTGGACACCGACTCGGACGGCGACGGCATCCCCGACGACGAGGAGGGCGACGGCGACAGCGACCACGACGGGATCCCCGACTACGCGGACACGGACTCGGACAACGACGGCATCCCCGACGCCACCGAGGGCGACGGCGACCCCGACGGCGACGGCGTCCCCAACTACCTGGACACCGACTCCGACGGCGACGGCATCCGCGACGCGGTGGAGGGCAACGTGCACTCCGACGGCGACGGCGTGGCCAACTACCTGGACGAGGACAGCGACGGCGACGGCATCCCCGACGCGGTCGAGGGCACCGACGACGACGACGGCGACGGCATCCCCAACTACCTGGACAACGACAGCGACGGCGACGGCGTGCCCGACGAGGTCGAGGGCGAGGGCGACTCCGACGGCGACGGCGTCCCCGACTTCCAGGACACGGACAGCGACGGCGACGGCATCCCCGACGGGGAGGACGGCGTGGACGACAGCGACGGCGACGGCATCCCCGACTTCCAGGATCCCGAATTGGGCGACCCGGACGAGGACGACGACGGCGACGGCGTGGACAACGGCGACGAGCTGGACGCGGGCACGGACCCCCACGACGTCGACAGCGACGACGACGGCCTGTGGGACGGCGAGGAGTGGGGCGCGCCCCTGGCCGACGAGGACGGCGACGGCATCATCGACCCCCTGGACCGCGACGACGACGGCGACGGGATCCTCAGCGGCTTCGAGGCCCTGTGGGGCGACGTCGACGGCGACGGCATCCCCAACCACTTGGACCTGGACAGCGACGACGACGGCATCCCCGACTCGGTCGAGGGCAACACGGACACGGACGGCGACGGCCTGCCCAACTTCCTGGACACGGACAGCGACGGCGACGGCGCCTTCGACGCGGCGGAGGGCAACGGCGACCGCGACGGCGACGGCATCCCCGACTACATCGACGCCGACGACGAGGACGGCCCCCGCGGCGACCTCGACGGCGACGGCCTGGTCAACGCCGACGAGGAGGGCTGGCGCACGGACCCGAACGACGCGGACACCGACGACGACGGGCTGCTGGACGGCGAGGAGATCGCCAACGGCACCGACCCCCGCAACAGCTGCTCCTGCACCACCGGCAGCGGTGGCACGGGCTGGTGGCTGATGCCGCTGCTCCTGCTGGGGCTGCGACGGCGGCGCTGACAGGTTCGACGGGAACAAGGCGGCGCAGCGAGGGCGTCCTGGGTTTGCCTTGGGGCGCGCTGAGGGCGATCGGTCGGCGATGAGCCCGCGGGCCGTCTGACCGGAGCGGTGCGCTACCCGCCGATCAACAGGTCGACGTCCTCCTCCTGCAGCCCGATCCCCGCCTCCAGCCACAGCAGCGCGTCGGCGTCGCCGCGGAGCTGCGCGTCCAGGAAGGCCCGGGCCAGCGCCATCAGCAGCCGCACCTGGCGGGTGGGCCGCATGCCGCGCCCGTAGCCGGCCAGGTCCACGCAGGGCGCGCTGCAGTCGGGCCCCAGGATGTCGCCCTCGCCGTCCACCGGGTCCACGATCACGGGGGTGGAGGTCTCCACCGAGCCCTCGATCGTGCCGCAGCCCACCGAGTCGGCGTGCTCCAGATCGTCGAACAGCCCCGCGGTCACGTCGGGGAAGCCGGTGTGGGTGCCGCCGATGAGGCTCGCCAGCCAGCGCGGCCCCGTCGCCCGCTCGAAGAGGGCCAGCGCGTGCTCGTCGTGGGCCAGGACGGCGTCGGCGGTGCCGTGCACGATGAGCATCGGCGGGTTCGGCGCGTCGAAGGACTCCAGCCCCAGCGCGCAGGTGGCCGGCGCCACTGGCAGCAGCGCGTCGATGCGGTCGTCGGACACCGCCGGGTGCATGCCCACCAGGGCCGTCGTCATGCCGCCCAGGGACAGCCCGCCCACCGCGAGCAGGTCGCCGTCCACCGCCCCGGCCAGCAGCCCGTCGGCGGCGATGAGGGAGTCGACGACAAAGGACACGTCGCCCGGCTGGTTGATCACGTCGGCCGCGTCCGCGCCCCCGGCCGTGCCGCGCCCGGACAAGGGGAAGCCGATGGAGGCGACGACGTAGCCGTGGCTGGCCAGGAAGCGACCCAGCCCCGCGTGGTCCAGTCGGTCGCTCATGAAGCCGTGAGCCCAGACCAGCAGGGGGTGCGGGCCGGCCAGGGGGGGCACGTCCCGCGCGCTCTGGTCCACGCCTCCCTGGGCCGCGGGGTACCAGGTCTCCACGGTCAGGGTCCGCTCGGGCAAGCCCAGCTCCGCGCCGTGGGCCGGGGTTGGCCGGTCGTGGTCCACCAGCACCTGGGTCGTGACGCCCACCCCGCCGGGCCCGGGCTGGGCCCAGAGGTCCAGGCTGAGCTCGGAGACGACCGGCGTGGGATCGTCGGCGGGCTCCTCGACGGGCGTGCAGGCGGCCAGGAGCAAGAGGGGGAGGATGCGCATGCGCGACGCTACCTCACCGGGTGGGGGGGATCCCCCGATGCGCTTTCGCCGCGGGGGATCGGTCGGTACCCTCCGCCCGCGCCCCGGGGGAGTCACATCGACGGGGCGCGATCATCCGAGTTTCTGGAGATTTCTGTGCGCATTCTTGCTTCCATTTCGACCCTGCTGCTGGCCCTCGTGGCCCTCCCTGCCACGTCCATGGCCCTGCCGAAGATGCCCTCGGGCTCCTTCGACATCTACACGGCCGACGACGCCGGCGGCGGCTGGGTCATCCACCGCATCCCCGGCAAGGGCGACCAGCTCTGGGGCTGCGAGGACGTCATGAAGGCCAGCACCTGCCGCCTGGTGCCCCTGCCCGACTGGAACACCGCCACCTCCCTCAAGTTCCTGCACCTCTCCGAGGACAGCCTGGCCGGATGGCTGGTGGTGACCCCGCCCGCCCAGGGCGACGTGCTCATGGCCTGCTACGACCCCGAGAGCGCGCCCAGCTGCAAGACGGTGACGATGGAGCTGGAGCCGCCGATGGCCAACTTCGAGCGCCAGTGGCCGGCCTACGACGCCGCGCCCGCGGGCGGAGACTCCGGTGGCGGCCTGCTGGGCGGCATGGGCGGCGCGCCGTCGCTGGGACCCGACGCGCTGATCGAGCCGGCGACCAAGGCCGACATGTGGATGAGCGCGGGCGTCAAGATCACGGGCCCCGTCAACCTCTACGCCTGCCGCGACCTGGCCGGCGGGGACCCCGAGTGCGAGCTGGCGCTGCCCGGCTGGCTGATCATCGACCGCGAGGACATCGGCTTCAAGAAGGTGGAGGTCATCCCCGGCAAGAAGGGCGTGGCCATCCAGGTGGTCGAGCTGGACGAGGGATCGGCGGCCATGGAGGCCGGCATCCAGCCCGGCATGGTCATCACCCGGGTCGAAGGCTTCCGCATCAAGAACGAGAGCCACTTCAAGGGGCTGATGTCGCAGTTTCCGGCCACCTTCCGCTTCTCGGTCAAGGTGAAGGACGAGGGCGACATGGAGATCAAGGCCCGGCGCAAGCCTCGGGGCGACAGCAAGAAGAAGAGGTAGCCAGCCGACGGCGGCGCGGGCGACCCTCAGGGGCCTCCGCGCCGCCAGTCCTGCTTCGCCAGGGCCGCCAGCCCCTCGCCGGCCGCGCGAGCGCCCTCCACCTGGGCCTGCACCGCCGCCGCCACCGCCTCCCGCTGCGCCATCAGCCGCGCGGGCACCGGCAAGTCCAACAGCGCCTCCAGCCGCACCCTCGGGTGGTGGCCGCCCTCCTGCGCCGCGGCCAGGGCCGCCTGCACCGCCTCGCCCAGCAGCCAGGGCAGCAGCCAGGCCGCGCTGCCCCCCCGGGCACGCAGGACGTAGAACTCGGTGCTGCAGGCCACGTCGTTGCCGACGGGGTCGCGCCCGAAGAGCGCCGCGTCCACCAGGGCGATCTGCTGCAGGTAGGGGCGCAGGCGGGACACGATCAGGTCCCCGGGCTGCAGCTGGCGCTTGGAGGAGCCCACCTCCGTGGGTGCCACCGGGGCGTGGCCCAGGCGCACGAAGCCCTGCAAGGCGTGGGTGGTGTCCAGCACCAGCACCGGCCGCGTCGCTTCGGCCGGGCGGTACAGCGCGCGCGAGGCCTCCACGACGTCGCCGATGCGGGTGGAGGAGGTCGATGCGAGGACCCGGCGGGGGTCGTAGCGCTCGGGGGCCAGGACGAAGCCGGCGTCCAGCTCCGACAGGGAGCGGCGCGTGGCGGAGGGGTGGGTCGCCGGGGCCCGCAGCAGGGCGGTGGCCTCGGCCAGGTCGTGATCGACGGCCTGCCAGAGGGGGGCGTCGGCGGCGGTGTCGCGCAGCAGGAGCCGGCCCGCGCCGTCCTTGCCCGCCCGCCGGCTGACGAAGAGGAGCACGCGCTCGTCGGGGGGCGGCTCCGCCAGGGCCTCAGGGCGGCGACGTCCCACGAACAGGCAGGCCTTCTGGGAGGTGTGCGGCAGGAAGGTGCTGCGCCCCAGACCGACCACCGCCAGGGGCTCCATGCGGCACAGCAGCCAGCGGCGAACGAAGGCCCAGCGCTTCGCGCCCAGCTTGTTCTGGGGCAGCACGATCGCAAGACGCCCCCCCGGTTTCAGCAGGCGCAGGCTGCGCTCCAGGAACAGCACGTCGCGCTCCACCCGGCGGCCGGCGGCCAGGGCGAAGGAACCGTCGTAGCGATCGGCCACGTCCCCGGCGAAGGGCGGGTTGGTGGCCACGACGTCGAAGGTCCCCTCCCCCTCGGCGCTGCCCAGGGAGTCGGCGCGCTGAACGGCGTCAGGGTCCCGGCCCAGCGCGGCCAGCATCACCCGGGCCGTGCGCGCCGCGCGGGGGTCCAGATCGACGCCGACCACGCGGGCGTCGGGCTGCTGCAGGCAGGCGTGCACCAGGAAGGCGCCGGAGCCGCAGGCGGGGTCGCACAGGGACTCGCCGGGCTGGGGATCGAGCATCGCCAGGGCCTGGTGCACCACGTGGCGGGGGGTGAAGAACTGGCCCTTGGCGCCCTTGCTCTGGCGGGAGTTCAGGCCCTCGAACAGGGCGTCCAGGCCCATCAGGCCCGACTCCAGGAGGGAGGCGCCGTCGAGCACGGCGCGGCATCGAACGGCGGTGGCGGGGTCCAGGAGGGGCACCACGCCGGCCTCGATCGAGGGCCAGCGGGCCTGGGCGCGGGCCAGCAGGTCGGCCAGGGGCGCGTCGTCGCCGTCCAGCTCGGCCACCAGGCGGCCCAGGACCAGCTGGAAGAGCGCGTCGAAGGCGTGCTCCCCGCAGGACGCCGCCACGATCTCGTCCAGCCGAGCGGCGACGGAGGTCCAGTCCCCGGAGGTGTGGTGGTGGCGGCGGGCCATGGGCCTCGGATCGTGCGGTGAGGGAGCGGCGAGGGCCCCTGCAGTCTGCCTCACGGAGGCAGCGGATGCTGTGCCACACTCGGCGCCGTGTTGAAGGCTGCGCTCCCCTTCCTGCTGCTGCTGCTCTGCGCGGCCTGCGCTCCCGCGGGCGACGACGACGACTCCGCAGGGGCGACGCCCTTTCTTGCGGTGACCTTCAACACGGGCACCACCCCCGGCATGGGGCACGACCAGGGCCCCGACGACGGCTACACCCAGGAGCACGCCGACCGCTCGGATCGGTGGTACGGCGACGGCCTGGCCTGGGTGCCCGCAGTGGAGGCGGCGACCGCGTGGTTCGCCGACCTGCAGCCCGACGTCGTCGTCTTCCAGGAGATCTTCCACCCCGACGACTGCGCCGACGTCCCCGACGACGCGCGGGCCGACTTCGTCTGCGAGGACTGGCAGCCCGGCGATCCCACCGTCGCCCAGCGCATCCTCGGCCCCGGCTACCAGGTGGCCTGCCACCCGGGCAAGCCCGACAAGTGCGCGGCCGTGCGCAGCGCCTTCGGCCGGTTCGAGGGCTGCAGCGGGGACCTCTGCCTGGAGGGGATGGACGGCTTCACGGTGCCGACCTGCGGGAGCGGCGCCCGGGTGGCCCGTGGGGTGATCGCGCTGGCCGACGGCGGCGAGCTCACGCTGGTCAACGTGCACGGCAGCTCGGGCCTCAGCGGCGAGGACAAGGCCTGCCGGGTGGCCCAGGTGGAGCAGGTCTTCGTGGACCTGGGCGACGGCGCGCCCGGCACCAGCGGCGAGCGCAACCTGGTGCTGGGCGACTTCAACACCGACCCGGGGCGTTGGCTCGAGTCCGACGTCAGCGCCGCCCGCTGGCGGGACTTCGCGGCGCCGTCGGGCGAAGGGGACGGGTCCCAGGCCTTCACCTTCCACACCGACGTCGGCCCCGACGCGACCACGACCTACTCGGGGCTGGCCAACATCGACCACGCGCTCAGCGACTTCGCCGAGGGAGGCTGCTGGCACGCCGGCGTCACCGACGGCCGCCCCGCCGTGACCGACGCCCGCTACTTCGACCACGTGCCCGCGGTCTGCTCCCTGCGGCCCTGAACCAGCGGGAGGCGTGAGGGGGCTCCCGGCGGCCCACGCGCTGGCGGCGGGGCGGCCGGCTACCCTGCGCCGCGATGCCGGAGCCCGCCCCCGTCGACCTGCGCCGCCTCGCCCTGCAGACGGTGATCGCGACCGTCGCCCTGGTGCTGGTCTTCGGCCTCGCCACGCTGCTGGCCCGGGAGCAGATCCTGGGGGCCAGCCAGGCCTTCGTCGCCGTCCTGGGCGGGCCGGGCATCTGGATCGGCTGGCTGGTCTCCGACGCCATCCCCTTCCCCATCATCCCCGACGCCTTCTCAGCCGCGGGCCTGTTGGGCGGCATGTCCTTCCCGGTGGTCGCCGCCTGGGCCTGCACGGGATCGTTGAGCGGCGGGCTGTGTGGCTACGCCCTGGGCCGTCGCCTGCGCGGCACCGAGCGCTACCGGCGGGTGCTGGCGCGCACGGGCGTGGACATCGAAGGCTTCGTGCAGAAGCACGGACCCGCAGCGTTGGCGGTGGCGGCCTTGACCCCCCTGCCCTACTCCGCTGCCTCCTGGGTCTGCGGGGCGGGCCGCGTCGCCTTGCCCACCTTCGTCGCCGTCTCCCTCCTGCGCGTGGTGCGGGTGGGCGGCTACCTGTGGCTCATGCAGGCGGGGGTCGTGGCGTTGACCCCGGGCTGAACCCCGGGGCGCGCTGGCTGGCGCAATCAGGCCCTGATCACCGACCGCACGAAGTCGGGCATGCCGTCGCGGCCGGAGTCGCGATCCTTCATGTGCACCGTCGTCTTGTTGCTGGCCGTGAAGACCAGGGAGACCACCTCCAGCCGGGTCTCCAGGGCCAGCCCGGCGCCCAGGATCACCGAGTCGATGTCCTCGGCGTGCAGCGCTTCCCGGGCGTCGCGCAGCGTGGTGCCAAAGCGGAGCTGGACGGCGGGGAAGAGCGCCTTCCAGCGCTCGGCGTCGAAGGGCTTGCGGCCCAGGAGGAGGACGATGCGGGCCATGGGCGCTCGGGGGAAGAGGTTCGGCGGCATCCTGCCAGCCTGGGGCCGCGCCCGCCCCGGCCGATCCAGGCTGCCTCCGGGCCCAGGACGGGCGGGCGGTGGACGCGGGCGGGCGGGACCGGGAAACTGGGGCGCCGGGAATGCACCCGGAGGGGAGCCATCATGGTGTTTGCGATCGTCTACGCGCCGGGCCCGGCGTGGAAGCCCGGGGTGTCGGTCTGGGAGCAGCCGCTGGCGGCGCACGGCGACTACCACCACCGCCTGTGGGGCGAGGGCCGGCTGATGGAGAGCGGGCCCTTCGCCGACGGCAGCGGCGCGCTGGCCATCGTCAAGGTCGCCAACCGGGCGGAGGCCGAGGCCCTGCTGGCGGCGGATCCGGCGGTGGCCTCGGGGCTGTTGACCGGCGAGCTGCGGCCCTGGTTCCCCGTCGACCAGGCCACCTACCAGCCCGGTGAGTGAGGTGGAGGCGGGCGAGCCCAGCCAGGCGCTGACGGCGCCCCTGCGCATGGCAGAGATGATGGGCCTGAGCCCCTGGCGGGAGCGGTGGCGGCAGACGCTGATCACCCTGCGCGGGGAGGACGACGTGCCGCCCAGCCGCTTCGACGCCTCCAGCCTGCGCATGCTGCGGCCGGCGATGGGCGTGGCGCTCTGGCGCGGTCGGCCCTTCGTGCCGCGGCAGGTCCTGCTGACCAACCTCTTCAACCACCGCCAGACGCCGACCGACGAGGGCTGGTCGGTGCGCCGCACCCAGGTGGAGGACTTCCGCGGGCGGGATCTGACCTACGACAGCCACAACGGCACCGATCTGTCGATCCCCGTGGGCAACACCCTGCTGGCGGCGGCGCCGGGCCGGGTGGTCCTGGTGGTCTCCGAGTTCAACCGGGGCGGCCTGAAGGTGTTCATCGACCACGGCCGGGGCCTGATGACCGGCTGCGCCCACCTGGCCCGCGCCCTGGTCCAGGTCGGCGACGTCGTGCGGCGGGGCCAGCCCATCGCCCGGACGGGCTACAGCGGACTGGACGCGCTGGTGACGTTCCCCTTCGGCGTGCCCCACGTGCACTTCAACACCTGGCTCAACGGGGAGCCGGTGGACCCCTTCGCCCGCGGCGACGAGGGCACGCTCTGGCGGGGCGGTGAGGAGCCGCAGCCCAATGAGGGCCTTGGGGACGAGGCGCTGGAGGACTCGGTCTTTGACCCCGCCGCGGTGGAGGCGGCCATCGAGGGCTCCCGCACGCCCCGGGTGCGCGACGCCCTGCACGCCGAGCCCGACCCCCAGCGGCGGGCCGCGCTGACCCTCATCGCCGCCAACTACTACCCCACCCGCTTCCCCGAGCCCCCGGCGCTGTACCGCGATCCCTGGCCGCGGGAGGCCCGGCTGGACCTGCCCTTCGCGCGCAGCGCCTTCGACGGCGCGGTCTTCGTCGACGAGCTGTAGGGGGGGCGGAGCCCGGAGGCTCCACGAGCCCCGGCCCCGGCAACATCGAAGTCCAGCCCACTCCGTTGGCGACGTCCTGCCCCCAGGCCCCGACAACGTCGACCGCCTTCGTTACCATCCGGCCCCCCGATCCCGGAGCTGCGCATGTCCGAGTCCACCGCACCCCTCGCGCAGCTGGCCGACCTGGGCCCGCTGGAGAACCTGACGCTCGGCGAGCCCCTGGCCTCGGGCGGCATGGGCGTCGTGCACCACGCCGACGACGGGGCGCTGGGCCGCAGGGTGGCCGCCAAGGTGCTGCACCCGCACCTGCTGGGGGA
>CALCXL010000211.1 GCA_937907595.1 uncultured Pseudomonadota bacterium | reverse complement strand
GACCTGCACTGGGTGCCCGTTGAGGCGAGCGGGGGCAGCGCGTCCCTGGCCGTGGAGTACTCGTGGAACGACCACGCCCTGGCGCTGTGGGCCGACGACCTGGGCAAGGCGGCCGAGGCCGAGCAGCTCTGGGACATGAGCACCTGGTGGCAGAACCACTGGGACCCGGCCCAGGGCTTCGTGGTGGGTCGCCTGGCCGACGGCACCTTCCTGGAGCTGGCGAGCCCCGAGGGCTGGCTGGACGTCTACGTGGAGGGCAACGCCTGGCACTACCTGTGGCCCGCGCCCCAGGACCTGCCCGGCACCATCGACCTGCAGCACGGCGGCGACGAGGACGCCTTCTTGACCCGCCTGCACACCTACTGGGCCAACGTCTACGCCGAGCCCGACGACATCTTCCCCGACGACTACTACTGGCACGGCAACGAGCCCGATCTGCACTACGCCTGGCTGGGCTCCCTGGCCGGCCACCCCGAGGAGACGGTGCAGCCGGTGCGCCACGTGATGGCCACCCGCTACGACACGACGAACGCGGGGCTGGACGGGAACGACGACGCCGGCACGCTGTCGGCCTGGTACCTCTTCGCCGCCCTCGGCTTCTACCCCGTCGCCGGGACCCCCACCTACGCCCTGGCGAGCCCGGTCTTTGATCGCGCGGAGATCGACCGGCCCGACGGCACGATCGTGGTGCGCGCACCCGGCGTCGGCCCCGAGGCCGTGGTGCCCTCCAGCGTGACCGTCGGCGGTGAGGCGGTTGGCAGCACCATCAGCCACGACCAGCTGGTCGGGGGCGGGGAGCTGCTCTTCACCTACTGAGCGGTGCCCTGCGCGATCCCGTCCTCGCGGAGCAGCGCGCCCAGCCGCTCGAACAGCGCCGCCCGAGGGGACGAGGGCCGCCACCACAGGCCCACGCCGCGGGTGGGCTCCGGCGCCGCGAAGCGACGCACGCAGATCCCGGTGCGGTCGACCGGCAGCGCCATGCGGGGGATCAGGGCCGCGCCCATGCCCTGCCTCACCATCAGCAGCAGGGTGCCCAGGCTGGAGGCCTCCACCGCGGCCCCGGTGTCCCGCTGCGTGCCGCAGGCCTGCAGGACGTGGTCGCGCAGGCAGTGGCCCTGGCGCAGGAGCAGGAGGGCGTGGCCGGCGAGCTCGGAGCGCAGGAGGGGGCGCTCGCCGGCGAGGGGGTGGTCCGCGGGGGTGACCAGCAGCAGCGGCTCTTCGTAGAGGCCGCGCACCGCCAGCCCCGGGCGCGGGTAGGGCAGGGCGACGATGGCCAGGTCCAGGTCCCCGCCGAGCAGCCGGTCGCCCAAGACCGATGTCTGCTCCTCCAGCAGCTGAAGCTCCAGCGCGGGCAGCTCCCGGCGCACGGCGTCGACCAGGGCGGGCAGCACGTAGGGCGCGAGGGTGGGGATCGCGCCCAGCCGCACCACGCCGGCCAGGGGGTCGCGCAAGGCGGCGGCGGCGTCCACCAGCTCCCGGGCCTGGGCCAGGATCCTCCGCGCCCGCTCCACCAGGTCGGCCCCGGCCAGCGTGGGGGTGGCGCCCCGGGGTCCCCGCTCGAAGAGCTGCAGGCCCAGCCCCGCCTCCACCTCCTGCACCTGCTTGCTCAAGGCCGGCTGGGAGACCGCGCAGCGCCGGGCCGCGCGACCGAAGCCGCCGACGTCGGCCACGGCGACCAGGTACTCGAGCTGGCGGAGGGTCGGCGCCCAGGTCATTACTTCAAATTATGACATGAATGCGCAGGATGTATTGGATGGAATGACCAAAGGGGGCCAATCTCTCCCTGCGGCCCAGAGCGCCGCCCCTCGACCACCCCCGGAGCGCCCGCCGCTCCTCGACCCGGAGCCCCCATGCCCAACCTTCCCTCACCCGCCGACCTCATCGGCACCGCCCTGCCCGAGCTCACCTTTCGCTTCCGGGAGGGTGCCGCCTGGCGCGATCGCACGACGTCGGAGCTCTTCGGCGGCCAGCGCGTCGTGGCCTTCGGCCTGCCCGGTGCTTTCACCCCCACCTGCAGCAGCGCCCACGTGCCCCGCTACGACGAGCTGGCCGCCGAGTTCGCCGCGCGAGACGTCGACCGCCTGGTGGTGATCTCCGTCAACGACCCCTTCGTCATGGCCGCCTGGGAGGAGGACCAGGGCACGCACCACGTCACCTACCTGCCCGACGGCAACGGCGCCTTGACGGCCGCCCTGGGGCTGCTCGTGGACAAGTCGGACCTGGCCTTCGGCAAGCGCTCCTGGCGCTACGCCATGGTGGTGCAGGACGGCGTGATCGAGCAGGTCTTCATCGAGCCCGACCAGCCCGGCGACCCCTTCGAGGTCAGCGACGCCGACTCGGTGCTGCGCGCGCTGGACGCCGACGCGGCGCCGGTGGACATCGTGCTCGTGGGGCGGGAGGGCTGTGGCTTCTGCGTGAGCGCTCGATCGATGCTGGCCGAGGCGGAGCTGGACTTCGAGGAGATCGAGGCGTCGCCGCGGCGACTGCGGGCCTTGAGCGGGCGCACGAGCACCCCCCAGATCTTCGTCAACGGGCAGCACCTGGGCGGCTCGGAGGAGCTGGCGGCCTGGTTGATCGCGCGCTGACCGCCGACGAGGGGGCCGCGGCAGGGGGCGATGGACGCCGGCCTGCCGCGGGCCCGTCGTCGATCAGGGCGTCAGGTTGGTCCAGCCGAAGCCGCCGCAGCCCGCGGTCGCCGGGTCCGTGGCGTCGGCCGGGGATGTGGCGAGCGCGTCGTCGGCCGTGGCGGCGTCGTAGGCCGTCTGGCACATCCAGGTGTCGCCCTGGTCGATGCTCCAGTCGAAGCGGCTCCAGAGGCCGGGGCTGTAGGTGTTGGTCGCGGCGTTCTGCGCGATGGCCCAGCCGGCGTCGTTGTTGTACTGGGCCACCGCGTAGACCGCCTCGTCGCCGGGCACGCCGGGGGCCGTGGTCCACTGCCATGGCTCGACGACGTGGTCGGTGCCCCAGCCGTCGGTGTAGCTGCCTGTGAGGGCAAGGAGGCCCTGGTCCAGGCCCAGGTGGGTCCAGGGGAAGCCGCTGCAGCCCGCCGCCGTGGGATCGCTGGAGTCAGCTGCTGCAGTGGCCAGGGCCGCCGCCTCGTCCGCGGCGTCGTAGGCCGACTGGCAGAGGTACCAAAGGCCCTGGTGCTCGGCGAGGTCGAACCGGCTCCAGAGGTTGGGGAAGTAGGCGTTGTCTGCGCCGTTCTGGCCGACCGCCCAGCCCTGTCCGTTGCTGTACTGGCTCAGCGCGTAGCTGCTCAGGTCGCTGCCGGCGCGGGTCTGCCAGGTGCCTTGGCGCAGGCTGTGGTGGCTGCCGTAGGCGTCGATGTAGTCGCCCGCCCCCGTCCAGGGGCCCTGGGGGTGATCGATGAGCTGGGTCCAGCCGAAGCCGCCGCAGCCGCTGTTGGCCGGGTCGGTGGCGTCGGCCGCGGCGGTGGCGAGGGCGGCGGCCTCGTCCGCGGCGTCGTAGGCGGTCTGGCAGAACCAGAGGTCGCCCAGGGCGTCCATGTGCCAGTCGAAGCGGCTCCAGAGGCCCCCCGACCACGCGTTGTTCGCGTCGTTCTGGGCCACGAGCCAGCCGGCGCCGACCTGGCTGATCGCGAAGGTGGAGGCGTCGGGGTACACGCCGCTGGTCCAGGTGGTCGCGCTGACGGTCTGGAAGGTGCCCCAGGAGTCCAGGTAGAAGCCGTCGGGGGTCTCGGCCGCGGCGCTGTCATCGTCGTCGCTGGCGCTGTCGTCGTCGTCGTCGTCGCCGGCGCTGTCGTCGTCGTCGGCGCTG
>CALCXL010000210.1 GCA_937907595.1 uncultured Pseudomonadota bacterium | reverse complement strand
CCCCGAGTGGGTGTGTCCCCTGTGCCGCGGTCGGGGCGGGCAGGTCGACCTCGATCAACAGGGCTATGAGGTCTTCCTCCCCTGCGCCTGCAAGCGGGCCCTGGGGCGCGCCGATCTCTTCGACCGCGCGCACATCGGCCGCCGCTTCAAGGACTCGACGTTCGATGCGTTCTTCCCCGCCAACCGCGCGCAGCAGCACGCCCTGGAGCAGGTGCGGGACTTTCCGCTCATGTACAGCACGGGGCAGCGCCAGGGCTACCTGCTCTGGGGGCCCGTGGGCACCGGCAAGACGCACCTGATGGTGGCGCTCTTCCGGGTCCTGACCCTGGACTACGGCGTGCCCTGCGTGTTCGTGGACTTTGGCCAGCTGCTCAACGACATCAAGCGGACCTTTCGCAGCGAGCGCACCGAGGCCGATCTGATGCGGCCCCTGGTGGCCACGGAGGTCCTGCTGGTGGACGAGCTGGGCAAGGGCCGCGCGACCGAGTGGGAGCTGACGGTGCTCGATGACCTGGTCTCGCGGCGCTACAACGCCAACAAGACCACCATGTTCACCACCAACTTCGAGCCCCGCGAGGAGCGCGCGCCCTCGTCGTCGTCGGTGAACCCCGCCTACGGTCAGCGCCAGGCCGCGGCGGCGAACGCCGGCGGTGAGGCGCTCAGCGAGCGGGTGGGCGAGCGAATCTACTCGCGGCTCTACCAGATGTGCGCCTTCGTGCAGGTGCCCGGCCGGGACCACCGCCGCAAGGAAGCGGGGCGATGATCCGTCGACTGGCCACCCACCGGCCGGCGCTGCTGGTCGCCGTCCTGTTGGCCCTGCCGCTGGTGCCGTCGGGCTGCCAGAAGGGCGACGGGGTGGTGACCGGGGAGGTGGTGATCGACGCGGACGTCGATCGGGGCAGCTTCGTCCTGTACTCCTTCGCCACCAACGCGCTGCTGGAGGAGGGCGGCGCGCCCATCGTCACCGCCGACCCCAGCGCGCACAGCGGTTGGGACATCGCCGCCAGCCGCTGGGTGCTGGCCACCAACTCGGGCACGTCGAAGGCGTCGGGCAGCCAGTCCCGCGGCGCCCTGCTGGCGGTGGAGGGCACCACCGAGGAGTGGGCGCTGCTGGCCGACTACGACGGCTTCTGCTCGGACCACGTCGCCGTCGACTCCACGGAGAACACCGGCGGCCTGGGCTGCGACTCCCGCACCCCCACCGTCGACGCCGGGTACATCGCCGACACCCTGGACGATCCCGACGGAGCCGGGCCCTTCCCCACCCTGTCCTTCAACGCCAGCCTGGCCTTCTGGTTCCAGTACGACTTCACCACCCACGAGGTGGAGCCCTTCGGCAACGTCTACGTGGTGGAGACGGCCGAGGGCCGCTGCGTGAAGGTGCAGTTCACCGACTACTACGACGTCGAGGGCGGGGGCGGACAGATCGCGTTCGACTGGGAGTTCCTGGACGAGTGAGCGGCCACCCGGGCTCGACAAGCGCGCTTCGGCACCGTAGGAGGGTCGGGCGGCGACGGGCCGCAGCGAGGAGGGCAGGGCCGTGAGCGTGCAGCGATCGCCCGAGGAGTACGACGCGATCGTGGTCGGCTCGGGTGCCAACGGCGGGGTGGCCGCCATGGAGC
The DNA here is from genome assembly GCA_937907595.1 of uncultured Pseudomonadota bacterium. Classification (GTDB taxonomy): domain Bacteria; phylum Myxococcota_A; class UBA796; order UBA9615; family UBA9615; genus CALCXL01. Next base: position 1,807 of record CALCXL010000210.1, on the reverse strand, counting down.
TGGCCGAGCGGGGGCTGAAGGTGCTGGTCCTGGAGGCCGGCCCCCAGCGCGATCCCTTCGCCGCCCAGGGCCACGACGTGCAGGAGATGATCCGCCGGCTGTGGCGGCTCTACGTCACCGGCCGGCAGACCCGCCAGGCCATGCACGGGGGCTACTGGGACAGCAACCCCGACCTCCTGGTCGACGACCTGGACCACCCCTACACCACCCCTCCGGACAAGCCCTACTTCTGGCTGCGCGGGCACCAGGTGGGCGGTCGGAGCATGACCTGGGGCGGGGTGACGCTGCGGCTGTCCGACTACGAGTTCAAGGCGGCGTCCCGCGACGGCTTCGGCATGGACTGGCCCATCGGCCACGACGACCTGGCGCCTCATTACAGCCGCATCGAGCGTTTCCTGAAGGTGCACGGCAACCGCGACGGCCTGCCGCAGCTGCCCGACGGCGACTTCCTGCCGCCCAGCGGCTTCACCCCGGGGGAGCTGAAGCTCAAGGAGCAGATCGAGGCGCAGTGGCCCGATCGGCCCATGATCATCTCCCGGGGCATCCACGCCCGCCGGCACCACAAGCCCACGCAGGAGGAGCCCTGGTCGGGCCTGTCGAGCAACGCGACCTCCCTGGCCGCCGCCCTGGCCACCGGCAACGCCACCCTGCGCACGGACGCGCTGGTCAGCCACGTCGTCTTCGACCCCGACTCCCGGAAGGCCCGGGGCGTCGCCTTCGTCGATCGGGTGGGCAAGACGACTCACGAGGTGCGGGCGAAGGTGGTGTTGCTCTGCGCCTCCACCCTGGGCTCCGTGAAGATCCTGCTCAACTCCACCAGCGAGCGGCAGCCCGGCGGCTTCGACGACGACTCGGACACGTTGGGCCGCTACCTCATGGACCACGTCAGCTCCATGAGCCAGGTCTTCTTCCCGGGCATGGCCGAGCCGGACGAGCCCTTCGAGATGCTGGGCAGCGACTCGTTCTTCCTGCCCCGCTTCCAGAACCTGCAGGGGCAGGACCGCCCCTTCCTGCGCGGCTACGGGCTTTGGGGGGGCATCCAGCGGGCCTCGTTCCTGCCCGACTTCCTGCGCAAGGTGGAGCCCGGCTGCATCGGCACCTTCACCGCCCACGGGGAGACGCTGCCGCGGGCGGAGAACCGCGCCACGCTGGAGGCGGAGGCCGTCGACGCCTGGGGGCTGCCGGTCCTGCACATCGACTGCGAGCTCAGCGACAACGAGCTGGCGATGGCCAAGGACATGCGCTCGGAGATCGAGGCGATGGCGGCCCTCATCGGCGGCCGCTGCGTCTCCCTGACCGACCTCTTTCACGTGCCCGTGGTCGGCACCCACATCCGCAAGATCGAGGACGCCATGCGCCTGTCGGCCCCGGGCCTCTACATCCACGAGGTGGGCGGCGCGCGCATGGGGGACGCGCCGGGCAACTCGGTGGTGAACCCGCGCAACCAGGTGTGGGGCGTGCCCAACCTGCTGGTCACCGACGGCGCCTGCTGGACCAGCGCCGGCTGGCAGAACCCCACGCTGACCCAGATGGCGATCACGGCGCGGGCCTGCGCGTTCGTGGCCGACGAGCTCGCCCCCGGCTGATCAGGGCGCCGGAACCACCACCCTCGCCGACGCCAGCTCCCAGGCGGGCAGGGGATCGGAGCCCTCGCCCAGCGCCCACGCGGTGAAGTCGGGGTTGGCGCGGCGGAAGAGCCAGCGGGCGCGCACCTCCAGGGGCCAGGCGGGATCGGCCGGCAGGGGCACCGTCCAGCGATCCTCCACCGATCCCCCCAGCTTCAACACCCGCTTGTCGACGACGGAGG
>CALCXL010000209.1 GCA_937907595.1 uncultured Pseudomonadota bacterium | reverse complement strand
GGACGACGACGACTCCGTGGACGACGACGACTCGGTCAGCGAGCTCGACGACGACGACTCGGTCCCCACCCCCGACGACGACGACTCCGTGCCCACCGACTCCAGCACCGGGGCGAACGACGGCGTCGTCAACTTCCTCAACCAGATGTACTGCCTGGACTGGTCGGTCACGACCGTGGTGTCGCCGTACGGGCTGGTGGACCTGCTCAACTTCGTGGGGGCGCCCCTGGCGGGCTTCCCCCTCCTGGTGGAGCCGCTCACGGTAGACCCGGCGGCGGACGACATCAGCCTGGTCGGCACCGCCGGCGCGTTCAACCAGGGCTGCGCCCAGGACATGACCATCCCCACCGTGGCCTTCCCCGGCGACGGCTTCTCCATCAACACCTACGTCGACCGCACCTTCCACGTCTCCACGCCCGAGTTCTTCCTGGACGTGACCACGCCCCCGCTGACGATCTTCAACCTGGAGCTGTACGGCACCTTCAGCGAGGACGGCACCACGATCGTGGACTCCTACCTGGCCGGCGACCTGCGCATCCACGAGGACATCGACTTCGTCTGCACCTTCCCCACCTGGAACTGCCAGCCCTGCAACTTCGGCCTGGACCTGTGCGAGACGCTGTACGTGGAGAACGGCGTCTGGAACAAGCTGCCCGACGGCATGCACATCCTGCCGGTGGTGGCGGTGGGGGACGACGACGACAGCGCAGCGGACGACGACGACAGCGCCGACGACGACGACAGCACGCCGCCCCCCGACGACGACGACAGCACGCCGCCCCCCGACGACGACGACAGCACGCCCTTGCTGGTGCCCGACGACGACGACTCCGCCGGGCCCTGAGCGGCGCGCGCCCCGCCGGCCGATGTGCGGCCTGGCACCCTCCGGGTCCTCGTCGGTGCGCAGGACCCTGCACAGCGGGTCAGCGGTCGGTGCGTAATCCCGTACGCATTCGCAAATCGCTTTTCGACCGGCGGCTTGCTTCAACCGCCTGTATGGTCCCTTGTCGGACTGGCACACATCGCGCACGCACGCGCGTCGAGTTCGACACACTTTCGCTCCACCCCACGCGCGCGGCGGATCCGCGCTCGACTCCTGCCCCAGGGCCCGCCCTGCAGGCCGCACGAGGACGCACTCCATGCGAATCAAGCTGATCACGCCCCGTTTCCACAGCCGCTACTTCTGGGACTTCCGCGAGCTGTCGCGCATCCTGGGCCGGGCGTCCAACAACTTGCTGCTGGCCCTGCCGACGGTGGCCGCGCTGACCCCGGACAAGCACGAAGTCATCCTCATCGACGACAACGTGCACGACATCAACTTCGACGAGCCCGTGGACCTGGTCGGCCTCACCGCCATGACCTGCTACGTGAACCGCGCGTTCGAGATCGCGGACGAGTTCCGCCGCCGCGGCGTGCCCGTGATCATGGGCGGCCCCCACGCCACCCTGGCGCCCTACGAGGCCCTGGAGCACGTGGACGCGGTCGTCATCGGCGAGGCGGAGAACGTCTGGGAGCAGCTGCTGGAGGACTTCGAGGCCGGCAAGCTCAAGGAGGTCTACCGCGGCGTCGACGACAAGCCGACGATGGAGAGCAACCCGCACCCGGCGTGGCACCTCATCCCGACGACCAACTACGTCTTCTTCGGCGTGGAGGCGACGCGCGGCTGTCCCTTCGACTGCAACTTCTGCTCGATCAAGCAGATCTACGGCCAGGACTTCCGGGTGCGCTCGCCCGACGACGTGATCTCGGAGATCAAGAACGCTCCGAACAACCAGATCTTCTTCACCGACGACAACCTCATCGGCAACAAGCCCTTCGCGAAGGAGCTCTTCACCAAGATGAAGGGCATGAACGTGTCCTGGGGCTGCCAGATGAGCATCAACGTGGCGTTCATGCCCGGGATGCTGAAGCTGATGAAGGAGGCGGGCTGCTTCTTCATCTTCATCGGCCTGGAGACGCTGGACAAGGAAGCCGTCGTCGCCATGAACAAGCCCGTCAACAAGATGAACTACTACGACGCCATCGCCAACGTGCAGGCCCTGGGCATCCACGTGATCGGCTCGTTCATCGTCGGCTCGGACAACGACACCCCCGAGACCTTCGTGGAGCTCCGCGACTTCGTCCAGGAGAGCAAGCTCAGCTGGATCATGGTCAACGTGATGAACAGCCCGCCCGGCACCGTGTTCCTGCGGGACATGGAGGCCCAGGGGCGCAACGTCGTCTACAGCTACGACGAGCTGGACGGCGCCCACGCGACGGTCAAGCACCCCACCATGGGGCGGCAGGAGATCGAGGAGCGATTCCGCTG
>CALCXL010000208.1 GCA_937907595.1 uncultured Pseudomonadota bacterium | reverse complement strand
CCCTTCCTGGCGGCGCTGCCCGACGGCGAGGCCTGGCGTTCCCTTCGCCTGAGCGAGAGCGATCCGAAGGATCTCTCCGGCTTCACCTGGTCCGCGGGCGGCGAGGAGTGGACGCTTCAGCGGGATGGAGTGGTCTGGCGGCGCGACGGAGCGCAGGACGCGACCGTGGACGGCGGCGCAGTCGACGCCTTCCTGGCGGAGGTTGCGGGCCTGCTCGCGGCCGGGTTCCGCGCGGAGGACGCCGGAGAGGGAGCGGTGGAGGTGGCCCGCCTGGAGCTCCGACGGGGCGACGGTTCGGCCGAGCGGCTGGAGCTGCTGCGGGGCCCGAACGTGGACTTGGTGCGCATCGACGGCGAGCCCGGGCTGCGGGAGGTCTCCGCCGACGTGCACGACCTCTTGGGACGACTCCGCCCGTTCGGGCCTCCGGCCGCAGAGTGAGCTCCCCCGCCCGCACCGGAGCGCCCTGGTTCGCCCTCGTCGGGGTCACGCTTCTAGCAGCCGGCGTGCTGTCCCTCGTGTTGATCTCGCGCATGCCCGGTCCCCAAGCGCCCGGCGCGCTCCGGCAGATGCTGGTCCTGCACAGCTCCATGGCCGAGCAGCTCGCCCCGGCCCGCACGGGCCTCAGCGGACCCACCCTGCACCTGGAGTCCACGCTGGAAGGCGACTCGGTGAGCTCGTGGCTGTACTCGTTGGCCGGTCAGGCCGCCACCGCCCACCGCTTCGGGAGTCCCCCGCCGATGCCGCGCAACGCCCAGTCGCTCCCCGCGCCGGGTGGGCCGGTCTCTGCGGCGGACTTCGACGAACTGTGTGCGCTCTGCTGGACGAACACCGCGGGGTCCTGGTGCGTGGTGGGCCCCCAACCCGTGGCGCAGCTCAAGGAGCTGGTCTCCCGGGTCCGAAGCCAGGGACCCGGCGCACCCGAGGCCGATCAGTCCTCGCCGGAGGGCGTTCGCCGCTGAAGGGCCCACCGCGCCGCGGCGCTGGCCAGGGGCCCTGCGGCCAGGCCGAGGAGCAACGCCGCCAGGCCGCCGAGCAGCGAGGTCGGCACGTCCCAGGCCACCCCGAGGCCAGCGAGCGCCACGCTCCCGATGGCGGCTCCCCGCACCGCGCGGCGGAACAGCAGCGCCCGCTCCACCGTGGCCAACGCCTCGACCACGGCCTCTTCGTCGGGCGCGAGCCCCACCGCGCGGCGAAGGCGGGTGTGCGCTCCGTCCAGATCGCGGCCCCGCGCCAGCAGGACGTGGGCCGCGAAGTACGAGGGCTGATGGAGCGCGGGGCTGCCCGCCGCCGCCTCGTCGAACACCGCAACCGCCTCCCGCAGGCGCCCCAGGCGAACCAGGTTGATGCCTTGCCGGTACCGGATCAGAGCGTCGTCGGGCAGGTTCTTGAGCGCCATCTCCGCGTACATGCTGGCTTCTTCGTAGCGCTCCGACGCGTCGAGCACGCCGAGCAGCGCCAGGTAGGCCTCCCGGTGGAAGGGGTTCTGCTCCACGGCCTCCCGGAAGCAGGAGACCGCCGCGTCGCCGTCCTCCGCCCGCAGCGCCATCACGCCGTCCTCGAAGGGCCCTGCCGCGGGCTCCTCGACCTCTTCCTCGGGCTGTGGCCCGCCCAGCCACCAAGGCTGGCTGCCGTCGACGCCCCCGCCCGCGACCTCCTCCACCCGCGTGCAGAGCTCCTTCAGGCCCTCGGGGAACTCCGCCGCGCCGGTCAACAGGTAGCCGGCGTTCCGCCCCTCCTCCACCCGCAGGAGCCGCTCTACGCCGGTGCCGGGGAGTCCACCGCGAAAGGCGTCGCGCGCGGCCTCGAAGCCCTGGCGGGGGTCGCCGTCGCCCATGCGGTCGAAGGGATAGACGTAGACCAGGTGGCCGCCGCGGCCCGTGCCGAAGCCCAGATGGTAGATGCGGCAGGAGGGCTGGTCGTCGACGAGGCTCAGCCGGAGCGGCAGCTCCCCCTCCAGGCGGAGGCGGCGCTCGCGGATCAGCTCCAGGTAGTGCTCGCGCAGGGCGTCGAAGGCCTCTCCGAGCGCGGCCCGGGGGTTGGTGGGCCCGGCGTCGCCGTGACGGCTCTTGCGCTGATAGCTGCGCTTGATCTGATCGATGCGGCGCGTGCAGTGGTAGATCTCGGCCCGGATGAGCTCATCCTCGCCGTAGCGCCAGGGCGCGCTCTGGATCCGCCGGTGGTAGACGGCCAGCGACTCCTCGTAGGAGTACCGACGCACCACGCCGTCGCGATCCACGAGCTCGACGGGGAACTCAATGTCCTCGCTGTAGTCCTTGCCGTCGTACGCTCGGACCTTCTCGTCGAACTCTTCGTCCTGTTCGCTCCGGTTGGAACGCATCGAACGGCTCCATCCCCGTCTTGACCCACTGGCGACGTCGTATTCTTCCATCCCCGGCGCCTCGATGGGTCCCGTTTTTTTGCGCCCCGACCGAAATAGCCCCCCGCCCCCCCTCGTAGGCCCCCATGAACCCAGTGACCCCCGACGAGGAGATGGCGGCAGAGGTGCAGAACGGCAACACACAGGCAGCGCACGTCTTGATGAGTCGACACCGCGACGGGGTGTACGGCATGGCCCTGCGCATGCTGCGCAACTCCGAGGACGCCGCGGAGGTCACCCAGGAGGCGCTGGTCAAGGCGTTGACGAAGATCGACACCTACGACACGAGCCGCCCCTTCGCGCCCTGGCTGTACCGCATCGCGCGGAACCTCTGCGTGGATCGCCACCGCCGCCGGAGGCCGACGTCCGAGCTCAACGAGGAGATCACGGCCGCGCCGGGGGTGATGGAGGGCGGAGCCCGCTTCGGCCAGCGCGCCGACGAGGTGGCCCACCAGAACGAGCTGAACGCGGCCCTGGCCGTCGCCATGGGCACCCTGGGGGACAAGTACAGGGAGATCATCGTGCTCTACCACTACGATCACCTCAGCTACCGTGAGATCGCCGAGCGCCTGGATCTGCCCGACGGGGCCGTGATGAACCGCCTCTTCCGCGCTCGACGCAAGCTCCAGGTCGCCCTGCTCGAGCGGGGGATCACGCCGTGAGCGATCCCTTCGACGAGGCTGACGACCTCCCCCTCGATCCCGACGATGTGCTGCTTCAGCGCTACCTCGACGGCACGTTGGACGAGGAGGAGCACCTGCAGGTGGAGTTCCGCATCGACGAAGACGCCGCCTTCGCGCGGCGGATCGCTGGCTACTCCTCGCTCTTCCTCGCCCTGGACCGGGAGGGCGCCGCGCGCAGCCCCGCCCCGCTGGGCCTCGCGGAGGCCGCCGTCGCCACCTGGGAGCTCGCTGCCCCCCCCGCCGCGCGGCGGGACCGCGGCCTGGCCGACCTGTTCGGGGGCATCCGACCCGCTGCGGCGGTGTTCCTGGCCGCCGACGGAGTCCTGGCCGCGCTCATCGCGGCGCTGATGATCGTCCGCGGCCCCCTGAACGTGCTCCGGGACTGGGTGCTCGCGCTCAAGGACCTGGGGCTCTACGCAGCGTCGAGCGTCCCCGGGCCGGAGCAGGTGCAGGTGGTGCTTCCCGCGCTCACTGTCGCCGCCCTGATCGCCCTCGCTGGCGTCTGGACCGCTGGACGCCGCGTGTACGCGCGCACCGAGCATCTGCGATGAGGGCCCTGTTCCTGTGCCTGCTGCTGCTGACCCCCTGCCTGGCGGGTGCCGCGGCCCCCGAGCCGGAGTCCCACCGGGTCTCCATGGGGAGCGACGTGCACGTCACCGCATCGGAGGACCTGGCGGGCGACGTGGTCGTGATCGGCGCCGACGCGCGGATCGACGGTCGGGTCCAGGGCGACGTCGTCGTCCTGGGCGGGCAGCTCACGCTCGGGCCCCAGGCGCGGGTCGACGGCGACGCGGTGCATCTGATCGGTCGGTTCGAGCGGGCCGAGGGCGCACTCGTGGGCGGTTCACGCGTCGGGATCGGACAGGAGGAGGCGCGGGAGTTGGCCGGCCGCCTGGACGCCGCGGCCGGCACGTCGACCGTCCTGGACGCCCGGGCCCTCAGCGCCCGGACGCCCCCGAGCCCAGGAGGCGGGTGGGCGGTGCGGCTCGGCAGCTGGCTGCTGGGGTCGGCCTTCCTGCTGGTGGTGGGCCTGCTGTTCCTGAACACGTGGCCCGAGC
>CALCXL010000207.1 GCA_937907595.1 uncultured Pseudomonadota bacterium | reverse complement strand
CGTCGTCGTCGTCGGCGGTCGCGTCGTCGTCGTCGGCGGTCGCGTCGTCGTCGTCCCCGGTGGCGTCGTCGTCGTCTCCCAGGGGGGGGCAGGCCGAGTTCGGCGCAGCCGGGGAGCCTTCGCCGGGTCCCGTGCCCCAGGGACCGTCGGGGCTGCCGCACCAGGAGGCGGCCAGGTCGTTGCTGGAGGAGTCGGTCAGGGCCGGGCTGAGGCTCATGGACTGGCCGGGCTCGTCGGGGAAGTTCGCAGCGGTGTAGACGACGATGTCCACGGCGGTGCCGTAGGCGTCGGTCAGCAGGAGCTCGTCGCCCGCGTCGTCCAGGGTGAAGTCGACGATCCCGTAGGCGTAGTCCACGGGCACGCCGCCGTTGAGGGAGGGATCGCCCCGCTGGGCCAGCACCACGAAGCCGAAGGGCGCGATCCAGGTCTCGTTGGCGACGGTGTGGCTGTCCGAGCCCAGGTCCGACAGCGTCCAGCCCTTGAGGTCGATGCCCTGGGAGGTGGCGTTGAACACCTCCAGCCACTCCAGCCCCTGATCGTCGGCGCCGGCGTCGTAGTAGACCTCCGTGATCACCACGTCGCCGGGGGCTGCGGGGGTGATGGAGACGTCGGAGTCGTCGTCGTCGGACACGTCGTCGTCGTTGGCCACGTCGTCGTCGTCGCCGGAGTCGTCGTCATCGCCGGAGTCGTCGTCGTCGCCGGAGTCGTCGTCGTCTGCCGCGTCGTCGTCGTCGCTGGAGTCGTCGTCGTCGGCTGAGTCGTCGTCGTCGACCAGGATGATCACCCCGGGCTCGGTGGCTTCAGGGCAGCCGGCGAGGAGCAGCAAACAAAGGACGTGGCGGATCATCGAGGCCTCCTGGGAACCGAGCGGTCGGGGACTCTGAACCATGATCGCCCGCCTGTGTTCTCTTTCTTGGTCCCAGGGACCCCGCGTGGGCGACGTCCACCGCTCCCGGCTGCCTCGGAAAGGGGAGGGGAGGGCGCGCGGTCCTCTGGTATACCGGGGCCAGACCCCCTTCCCGAGGAGCCCCGATGGAGACCGCGCTGGCGGAGGACAGCCGGACCCTGGCACTGCAGGTCCACCAGCTGCTGCAGGACCTGGACGCCGCCCGCTTCAAGGAGGAGCGGAGCGCTGCGCTGCAGGCCCGCGTGGAGGGGATCCGGCAGGCCCTGGCCACCCTGCTCGCCGCGCTGGCGGACGCGGGGCCCTCCGCCGCCCTGCGCGAACGGCTCACCGCCCTGCAGGAGGCGCTCGCCAGCTGGAGCCTGCCCGAGGCCGCCGTCGCCCGGGCTGCCTGGATGGACCTCAAGGTCCGGGTTCAGCCCGTGTACGAGGACCTGGTCGACGCGCTGCGGGTGGAGGACGTGCACGTCCCGCGGGTGCGACCCACCAACTACCACCGCAACCTGATGCACGGCACGTCGTGGGTGGTGGCGCTGGTGACCATCGGCGTCAGCGGGGGGGACTGGCGCATGCTGGCGGTGGCGGGCTCCATCGCGGTGGCCGGCTGGGCCATGGAGATCGGCCGCTGGCGCTCGCCCGCCTTCAACGTCGTGATCATGAAGGCCTTCGGGCGCGTCGCGCACCCCCACGAGGCCCACCGCATCAACTCCGCCACCTGGTACGCCACGGCCCTGACGATCATCGCGGCCGTGGGCTCCGTGCCGGCGGCGGCGGTCGCCGTGACGGCCCTTGGGGTGGGCGATCCGATCGCAGCGCTGGTCGGCCGCCGCTGGGGGCGCATCCCCACCCTCAACGGCCGCAGCCTGGAGGGGAGCCTCGCCTTCGCCGCGTCGTCCTGGGTGGGCTGCGCGGCGGTCCTGGCCGTCATGGCGCCGACCTGGGGGTGGACCGCGGTGCTCGCCGTGTCCGCGGCGGGAACCGTGGCCGGCGCGGTGGCGGAGACCTTCTGCCGGCGCGTGGACGACAACTTCGGCATCCCCCTGGCGGCGGGAGGCGCCGCGGCGCTCGTCGCCCTGGCCCTTGGGGTGCCGCTCTGATCGCGTCGTGGTCGACCGCCCGGATCTTGGTGATCCATCTTCCCTCCTCCCCCGTACCCCAGTCCGAATCGCGCCGGTTCATCTCGTATCGGCGCGACGTCACCCGAACGGGCACACCATTGCCCGGCGGCAGATTGGCGCCTTGGCGCTCTTTGCCGCATGATTGCGAGTTGAATCGGTCAGGGGACCGAAGGAGGAGCGAGTACATGATCAAGAAGACTCTTTTCACTGGGCTGACCGCGGCCGCACTGGTCGCTGGCGCGGCCGGGCTGTGGCAGGGCGACCTGCAGGCTGCGGACCACGCCGAGGCGCCCGCTGCGGGGGCTGACCCCGTCGCGGACATCGCCGACTACTACGCCTGGCATACCACCAACGACACCCTGGTCAACGTGATCACCTTCGCGGGCGCCGGGGCGACCGCCACAGCGGGCGTGTACGACGCCGACGTGCTCTACGGGGTGCACCTGGACCTGGACGCCGACCACGTCGCCGACGCGAACATGTGGTTCCGCTTCGGACAGAACAACGCGGGCGACTGGGGCGTCGAGGCCACCATGGAGAACTCCCTGGGCACCTTCGTGGTCTCCGGGCCCGTGGGGACCCAGATCACGCAGGACATCGTTCCCAGCGTGCCGGTCAGCCTGTGGGCCGGCCCCAGCGACGACCCTTTCTTCTTCGACCTCGCGGGCTACCAGGACACCCTGGCGACCGGCACGCTCTCCTTCACGGCCGCCGACGCCTTTGCGGGCCTCAACGTCACGAGCATCGTCATCGAGACGCCGCTCCCGGTGGACTCCTCCTTCCAGCCGGTTACCAACTTCCAGACGTGGGCAACCACGGCGCGCAAGTAGGAGCATGAACACCATGAACACCAAGCAGCTGCTCACGCTCCTCCTGAGCCTCCTGTTCGTCACCGCCCTGGCGGGTTGCCCCGTGGGCGACGACGACGACGATTCCTCGGCCATGGACGACGACGACACGGTGGACGACGACGACTCGGCGGACGACGACGACTCGGCGGA
>CALCXL010000206.1 GCA_937907595.1 uncultured Pseudomonadota bacterium | reverse complement strand
GTGGTCCTTCCAGCTGAACAGGTCCTGGCTGGCGAACTTGCGCACCGGCCCCGGCACCGACGCCAGGTCCCCGTACCAGTGGTTGGTCAGGCGCACGATGTCGCCGTCCTCCGACCGGTCGGTCACGTCGATGCGGGAGATGTCGTAGAGGTAGGGCACCAGCCGGGGCATGTGATCGCGCAGCAGGTGGAAGACCTCGTCGGCCGGGAGGGGCAGGGCTTCGGACACGTTGAGCTTCATGGCGGGGAGTCTGCCCCGGCCGCGCGTGGGGCTCAAGGGACGGCGGCGTCCACGTCGGCCCTCAAGCGACGGCGGCGTCCACGTCGGCCCGCAGCTCGCCCGGCGACGTGCCCTGCCGCCACAGGCCCAGCAGGCCCAGGGGCACCACCCAGAGGATCACGGAGAAGGTGACGACCAGGGACGCGGCCGTGGCCGTGGACTCCGGCACACCGAAGGGGGCGAGCACCAGCACCGTCACCCACTGGTGGATGCCCAGCCCGCCCGGCGCGCTGGGGGCGGCGATGGCAAAGGAGCTGGCCGTCACCTGCGCCACCGCGCCCGTCATCAGGGTGTCCAGTCCGAAGGCGTGCAGCAGGACCCAGAAGGCCACGCACTCCAGCAGCCAGATGGACAGCGTCCAGGCCGTCGCCTTCGCCGCGCGGCGCGGCTCCCGCAGCACGGACAGCCCCTCGCGGAAGGCCAACAGCAGCCCGAAGACCTTGTGGACCAGGCCGGGCAGGGGCCCGCGCCACTGCAGGGTGTCCGGCAGCCAGCGCATGCCCAGCCAGACCCCCGCCAGACCGATCAGCGCGCACGAGCCAACCAGCCGGGCGCTCAGGGGCACCCAATCGGGGAGGTCGGGGGGCAGGGGCAGGAACAGGATCGACAGGTAGAAGATGGAGATGAGCATCACGGCGTCCAGCAGCCGCTCCACCACGATCGTGGCCAGGACTGAGGACACCGGCACCCCCGAGCGCTTGCCGTAGAGCACCGCGCGGCCGATCTCCCCCAGCTTCGCGGGCAGCACGTAGTTGCCGAAGTAGCCGAAGAACAGCGCGTCGAAGGTGAGCCAGCGGCGGGCCGGGCCGGGCTCGGGGGGTGGGTGCGGCACGGCGCCCAGGACCACGCCCCAGCGGGCGGCCTTCATGCTCAGGATCAGCAGGTGCAGCAGGACCGCGGCGGCGACGCCCAGCGGCGCGGCCTCGGCGAACGCGTTGGCGATGGCGGCGGGCTCCACCTTCACGAAGAGCAGCACCAGCAGCACCGCGGAGACCAGCAGGCCCAGGGCGAAGCGTCTCTTCAAGGGGGCCCTCCAACGCCGCGGCCGGTCGCCGGGGCGCGGAATGTAGCAGGGAGGGACCCTTGGCCGCGCCGCCGCAGGCTGCCACATTGGCCGCCCGGAGGTCCCCATGCGCGCGCTGCTGCCCCTGCTCGTCGCCCTGCTGTCCGCTTGCCCTTCGGCGGAGCCGCCCCCGCCCGTCGACGAGGGCCCGGACACCTGGAGCCTGAGCCGCGACCTGGGCGCGCAGCCGAGCGCCTGGGACGGCGGCGACGTCTACGCCTCCGGGGGCCTCCACGCCATCGACGGCGAGGACCCACCGCCCCTGCCGGTCGAAGGCGACGTCACCTTCCTGGGCCGCGCCGGCGACGCGCTCCTGGCCTTCGTGCCCGGAGCCGGGCTGTGGCGGCTCGAATGGGCCGACTGGTCCGAGTCCACGCTGCCGGGCCTGCCCCTGGCGGGTCTCTTGAACCCCCGCGGCACCCCGGTGCCCTTCGGCGTCGACGGCGACGGCCCCACGGTCTGGCTCGCGACCATCGGTGGCCTGCTGCGCAGCGAGGACCGCGGTCGCACCTTCGCATCGGTGCCCGTCGGCGCCAGCGGCAGCCTCAACGTCCTGTTCACCGACGTCGTCGCCTTCGACCAGGAGGTCTGGGCGGTGGCGCAGCTGGCCGACTCCATGCTGCCGGGGCAGTTCGCGGGCCTGCTGGCGGGCACGGTCTTTCACAGCGCCGACGGGGGCAGCACCTGGGAGGACGCCAGCGTCGGGCTGGGGGCGACCGCTCCCACCGCGGTGATCCGTCGGGCCTCGGGAGAGGTCTGCGTGGCCTCCCTGGACGGTGGAGTCGCCTGCCGGGAGGGGGGAGGCTGGAGCGCGAAGAGCGAGCCCATCGACGCCGTCGCGCTGGGCGAGGTTGAGGGGCGCTTGGTCGTGGGGCTGGCCGGCGGCGGGCTGATGATCGAGACCGACGAGGGATGGCACACCACGGACTCCGCGCCGGTCCTGGGGCTGCGCGACGGTCGGGCGATCACGGCCGCGGGCGAGCTGTATTCGGTCGACGCCGACTTCCGGCCCAGCGCCCCCCCAGGGCAGGCCACCGTGCACCTGGCCCTGTCCTTCCACGTCAACCTCTACCACTCGTACCGGGGGGACACGAACGACGAGGACGGCTACGGCAAGGACCTGCGCGTCATGCGCACCACGCTGGACTGGCTGGACGCGCACCCGGGCGTGCACGCGGACTGGGACATCGAGAACCACTTCAGCCTGGACGGGTGGATGCAGACCGACGGCGCCGACGTGCTGCTCCGGCTGCAGGAGCGCGTGGCCGATGGGCTGGACGACGTGCGGCTGATGTCCTGGAACAACGGCGCCATGGCCAGCTCCAGCCGGGAGGAGTTCGACGCGTCGGTGCTCTGGGGGGTGGAGAGCCTGGAGGCGGCCTTCGGGCGGGTGGTGCCCGGCGTGCAGCCCCAGGAGAACATGATCACGCCGGACCACCTGGGCTGGTACCGGGCCGCCGGCATCGAGTGGGTGACGCTCTTCTACGCCGCCAACGGCTTCACGGGCCCGCGCGTGGACATCGAGCTCACCGGCCGCGCCCTGCACAACCCGGTGACGCTGACGGACCCCCTGGGCGACTCCTTGACCTGGCTCCCCGTCTACCACCACGCCGACGTGCTCGACCACGGCGGGCTGGCCGCCTGGGCGCGGCAGCTCCGACGCAGCCAGGACGGCGACGTGCTGCTGGCGGTGCACTTCGACGCCGACGGGGAGAGCTGGGAGAACTTCGGCGCCGAGCTGGACGCCCTGCAGGCCCAGGTGGACGCGGGGGAGGTCGTGTACTCGACGCTGCAGGCCTACCTGGACGAGCACGAGCCGGTGGCCAGCGTGGCCCTGGTGGGCGATCAGGCCGACGGCACCGGCGACGGCTTCCAGAGCTGGGCGGAGAAGGACTTCAACCACCGCCTGGCCACCCGCATCTTCGAGGCCCGCACCCTGGCCGATCAGGCCCGCGCCCTGGCAGGGGATCAGGCCGACGTGCAAGAGGCCCTGGACGTCGCCCTGGTCCCGCGCCTGCTGGCCCTGAGCACCACGCACTTCGGCCTGGCCGCGCCCTTCCTGGCCGACCAGCGCGTGGTGAGGGCCTGGGAATACGCTGACACCGCCGTGGTGGCCGCCCAGGACGCCCTGGACGCTGCCGTCGCCCACCTGCCGCCGTTGGAGCCCGGGCAGGTCGCCGTCACCTCGTGGCGCGACGCCGCGGGGCCGACCCTGGTGGAGATCCCGGCGACGGTGCCCGTGGTCGACTGGAGCGGGGTCGACGCGGTCGGCCTCTTCGACGGGGGCGAGGAGCTCGCGATCGGGGTCCGCATCGACGACGACGGCGCCAACGACGGCCTGGTCGACGTCCTGCTGAGCGTGGTCCTGGACCTGTGGGCGGGGGAGACGCGCCGGCTCGATCTGAGCTTCGACGACGCGCCCGGCCGGCCCACCGGCGCGCTGGTGGAGGCCGACGCCCCCGACCTTTCGGCCCTGTCCGCGCCCTTCACCGAGTGCGGGGGGGCGCGGGCGATGGGGTCGGAGGCGTCGGTGACCACGTCGACGTCGGCGGGTTTCGTCGCCACCACGGCGCGCTCCTGGGACCTGGGGCTCTGCGGGGCGGCGGGGACGGTCGACGTGCAGCAGCGCCGCTTCGACGGCCTGCCCGGTGTGATCGTGGAGGTGGAGGCGACGCTGGGCGCGGCCGCCGATCCCGACGACGCCGAGTCCATCGCCCTCAGCCCCCTGAGCTGCCCGGGCCTGGCCTCCACGATGTCCTGGCGGCCCTTCGGCGGCGGATGGCGGCAGCGGGGGGTGCGCGCGGGCGCCGACAGCTGGAACGGCTTCAGCGCCGATGGTGCCGTGGCCCTGGGCTGCGCCGACGGCAGCGAGATCGGCGTCGCCCACCGCGTTCCCGAGCGCAGCTCCCTGGCCTTCGCGCCCTTCCGCGAGCGCGGCGGCGTGGCCATGTTGGCCCCCCTGGGCACCCTGTGGGGCAGCGGCCCCTTCCACGCCCCGCGCGCCACGGGCGGCAGCGGGGTGGGGGAGGTCGTCACATCCCTGGTGGGCTCGCAGTACCGTCCGGCGGCGCCGGACTGGGCGGGGCAGACGGTTCGCTACCGCCTGCTGGTGGGGTCGGATCTCTCACCGGAGGCCCTGGACCTCTTCGCGCACCCGCCGCTGGTGAGGGTGGGGGAGTAGGGGGCCGTCCCGGGCGAGCGGGGGTCGCTCACGACCGCGGATCAGGGGGACGGGTTGCGGGAGGGGGAGCGGTCACGGCGACGTGAGCGGCCGGGGCCGCTACGGGATCCTCGGTGAACGCCGTCGCCGAAAGCCCAGCAGCAGCAGGGGCAGGGCCGCCGATCGGGGGATGGAGACCCCGCAGCCCCGCAGCGCGCAGCCCTCCACGTCGTCGGCGCTGTCGTCGTCGTCGCCGGCCTCGCAGCCCTCGTCGATGAGGGCGTCGCAGTCGTTGTCCCGTCCGTCGCAGGGCTCCAGCTGCCCGGGCCCCACGTCCGCCGCGCCGTCGTCGCAGTCCCCCGCGCAGGGCGCCACGCCGTCCTGGTCGCCGTCCAGCTCCGTGGGGGGCAGGTCGCCGTCACAGTCGGAGTCGAAGCCGTCGCAGCCCTCGGCCGCGAAGGGGTGCACCTCGGCGAAGCGGTCCTCGCAGTCCCCCGCGCAGGCCCGCCAGCCGTCGCCGTCGACGTCGGCCTCGGAGGCGGGCACGTCGCCGTCGCAGTCGTCGTCCAGGCCGTTGCAGAGCTCGGGGGCGGCGGGGTTGGCCTCCGCTCGCAGGTCGTCGCACTCGAAGCCCGAGCAGGGCAGGAAGCCGTCGCCGTCGAAGTCGGACTCCAGGGCGGGCAGGTCGCCGTCGCAGTCGTCGTCGACGCCGTTGCAGAGCTCGTCGGCGCCGGGGTGGACGTCGGGGTCGGTGTCGTCGCAGTCCCCCTCGGCCACCGTGTAGCCGTCGCCGTCCTCGCCGGCCCGGGCGGGGGAGCAGAGCAGCAGCAGCAGGAGGAGGGCGCGCACCGACCGATCCTACCCGCGGGATCGGGTCCCGCGGCCCCCACGATCCCCAGAGGGGGATCCGACGGATCGGGTTAGACTGCCGCCATGGCCACCGTTCACGAAGTCGTCGCCGCCATCGAGCGGCTCGCGCCCCTCCCCTACGCCCAGGACTGGGACAACGTGGGCCTGCTGCTGGAGCCGCCGGGCACCCGCGTGGTGGGCACCGTGTTCCTGGCGGTCGACCTCAACGAGGCCGTGTTCGCCGAGGCGCTGGAGGCGGGCGCCGACTTCCTGGTGCTCTACCACCCCCCGATCTTCGGGGGCATCCAGCGCCTGCGCCTGGACGATCCCATGCAGAAGCTGCTGCTGCAGGCGATCCAGCGGGGCATTCCGATCCACTCGCCGCACACCGCGCTGGACGCGGCCCAGGGGGGGCTGAACGACTGGCTGCTGGAGGCCTTCGGGCGGATCGAGCACCGCCGGCCCATCCAGCCCTACGTCGACGAGGAGCCCAGCCAGGGCATCGGCGCCGGCCGCGTGGCCTCCCTGGCCGAGCCGCTGCCCCTGCCCGTGGCGGTGGAGCGCATCAAGGCCCACCTGGGGCTCACCCATGTCCGGGTGGCGGCTGCGCCAGGGCACGCTGCGCCGGGGGCGATGATCCGCGAAGTGGCGGTCTGTCCGGGGGCCGGGGGCTCGCTGTTCCAGGGGCTGATGGGCCCCGACCTGTTCCTCACCGGGGAGATGCGGCACCACGACGTGCTGGCCAAGGTGTCGTCGGGAGCGTCGGTGGTCGTCTGCGATCACACCAACACCGAGCGCGGCTACCTGCCGCTCTTCGCCGCGCGCATCCAGGCCCAGCTGGGCAACGGCGCGCGGGTGCTGGTCTCCAGCGTCGATCGCGATCCGCTGCAGATCCGGTAGGCGTCGACGGGTCCTGCCGCTGAGCCGATCCCAGACCTCGGCATCGGTCGCCCCGAGTGGGTCGCCCGTCCCGTCCTCCGCCTGCCGGCCCCGTCCCCGCCGGCCACGCAGGCCTGCGAGCCGTTGTCTTGAGCGGGCTGCAGGCGCTTCCCGGCGCCTTCCACCCCGACCCGGCCCTCCCTGAGACCTATGCTCTCTTCAATGGCCTTCTCCGCCCGCCCGCCCCTCGCGCGCCCCTGGCTCTTCGCGTTCCTGCTGGTCCTCTGCGGCTGCGACGCCGACGGGGACGGCGTGCTCGACGGCGACGACTGCGACCCGAACTACGCGCCCACCCACGAAGGCGCGAAGGAGGTCTGCGACGGGCGGGACAACGACTGCGACGGCGAGCTCCGCGACGGCGAGGACCTCAGTCTGGCCGCGCCCCTGGCCGGCGTCCTGACGATCCTGGACGCGTGGGCCACCTTCGCGCCGGAGGATCCCGAGCAGCGCCTCGAGTTCGTGGTCGGCCCGGGCGACGTCAACGGCGACGGCTTCGACGACCTGCTGATCTCCGGCGTCGGCGAGATCGCCTGGCTGTTCTACGGCCCCTTCTGCAATCGCAGCTACAGCACCCGCGAGGCCGACGCGGTTTTGCGCACCCCGGCGGGCTCGGCGTGGTTCGTCCGCAGCATCTTCGCCGTGGGCGACCTCAACGGCGACGGCTACGACGACGTGCAGCTCAACTCCTGGATCTGGTTCGGTCCCGTAGAGGGCGACCTGACGGAGGAGCAGGCGGACCTGGGCTTCGCAGTCGGCCACAACATGGGCGCCATCGACTGGCTGGCGGCGGGGGACTGGAACGGGGACGGGGCGGGGGACCTGGCGATCGGGTCGGGTCCGGCGGGGAGGTGGCCGGCGGCGACTCCCGGGGGCGGGGCGACGACGGGGCAGGTGGCCCTGGTGCCCGGGCCCTTTCGCGACGGCGTGGTGGACACGGGGCAGGCGACGGCGTGGCTGGTGGGGGAGAACTTCGGCGACAAGGCCGGCGAGTCCGTCGCCAACGCGGGCGACGTCAACGGCGACGGCGTGGACGACGTGGTGGTCGGTGCGCCCCGCTACCGGGAAGGGGGGGCAGAGCCGATCCTGGGCGCGGCGTACCTGGCGCTGTCGCCGTTTGGGGGATCGACGTCGTTGGGGGAGGCGCATGCGCGGTGGGTGGGGGGGAGTGGGGATGTCAGCGGGGTCGGCGACGTGGTGCTGGGCCCCGGCGACGTGACGGGGGATGGGGTGCCC
>CALCXL010000205.1 GCA_937907595.1 uncultured Pseudomonadota bacterium | reverse complement strand
GGCTGACAACGCGGCTCCGCCCCGTTACCCTGCCGCGCCCTTCGGAGACCCCGCATCATGGCCCTGACCGGCGCCCAGTACCTCGACAGCCTGCGCGACGGCCGCGAGGTCTGGATCGACGGCGAGCGCGTGGCCGACGTGCCGAGTCACCCGGCCTTCGCCACCGCGGCGCGCACCATCGCGCACCTGTACGACACGCTGCACGACCCCGCCCGGCAGAAGGCGCTGACCTGGACGACGGCCAACGGGCACGTCTCCCACAAGGCCTTCCAGGTCGCGCGCACCCGCCGCCACCTGCTGGATCGCATGGAGGCCATGCGACAGTGGTCGCAGATGCACTTCGGCTTCCTGGGCCGCAGCCCCGACTACAAGGGCGGCCTGGCCGTGTCCCTGGGCGCGGCGCCGGAGTTCTTCGCCCCCTTCGAGGACAACTGCCGGCGCTGGTACGACCGCATGGCGGACGACGTGCTGTTCCTCAACCACATCGGGGTCAACCCGATGGTCGACCGCAGCAAGAAGGCGCACGAGCTCCCGGACATCAACGTGCGCGTGGTGCAGGAGCGGGACGACGGCTTCGTGGTGCGCGGCGCCAAGATGGTGGGCACGGCCGCGGTCTTCACCCACGGCAGCCTGGTCTTCTCCAGCTCCCCGGTGGCGCTGGGGGACGCGGAGAAGGACCACGCCCTGGTCTTCATGATCCGCACCGGCGCGCCGGGCCTCAAGCTGATCTGTCGGCGGTCCTACGAGGCGGCGGCCCACTCCCCCTTCGATCACCCCCTGAGCAGCCGCTTCGACGAGAACGACGCCACGGTGATCTTCGACGACGTCTTCGTCCCCTGGGAGGACTGCCTGGTCTTCCGGGACCCCAAGAAGGCCAACGAGTTCTTCGTGCTCGCGCAGGTGGTGCAGAACCTGATGCTGCACGGCGCCGTGCGCTTCGCCACCAAGATGGAGTTCATGGCGGGCCTGCTGACCCGCATCGCCCAGCAGAACGGCACCATCAACTACCGCGGGGTGCGGGTGCGGCTGGGGGAGATCGTGGGCGCCACCTGGACGTTCCAGGCCCTGGTGCGCGACGCCTGCCAGCAGCCCGATCCGGGGCCCAACGGCACCGTCGCCCCCAGCCACCGGTCGATCTTCGCCGCGCGCTCCCTGGCCCCGGCGCTGTACCCCAAGGTGAGGGAGGCGATCGAGCTGGTGGGGGCCGGCGGGCTCATGCAGCTGCCCTCCTCCTCCCAGGACCTGCTGTCGGCGGAGCTGCGGCCCCTGATCGACCTGTACTTCCCGGGCA
>CALCXL010000204.1 GCA_937907595.1 uncultured Pseudomonadota bacterium | reverse complement strand
CGTGGTGCCGCGACGCCGAGCGGGCGCGTCGCGGCGTCGGGGGAGGGGGCCGCAGCAAGAGCCCCGGCCCGCGGTGACGGAAGCACGGGGCGGGGCGGCCGCTGGACGTCCCAGGACCCTCGCCTTGCAGCGGCGCCCGGCTCGAGCCACGAGCCTGGCGGCCAGGGGAACGAGGCCGGTGCCGCCTCCGCCGAACCACGGGCTTGGGAGCGAGGGCAGGTTCGCCCCGGGGATCTCCGTGCCGCCGCACCGCAGGCCAGTGAGCGCACGACGCCGCGGACGCCCGGCCACGTGGCTCCGTCCACCGGCTCGGCGTCCGGGTGGACTGCGGCGGGAGGCAGACACGGAGCGGACCGCTTCGGGGGGGCTCCCGCCGGCCCCTTCGCTCCGACCGCTGCGCCGGGCCTCCCCCGTGCCGACGAGCACCCGCTCGTCGCTGGCGCGCCCCTCCCCGAGGACGCAGGGAGCGGCCACGCCGCGGGAGCCCCGCCCTCCGGGGACGTGGGCGCACCGCGGGCGCGGGGCAGGCAGGCAGGCTGGGGGACGCAGACCGCGGCCCCGGCGGCCCGACGCGGAAGTTCGTCGGAGGGCGACCCGCTCGGGGAGCCCACACCGCCAGTCAGCGCCCAGGCGTCGGCCCCCGCGCGCGCCTCCTGGGGCCTCTCTCCGGAGCGGCTGCGGGAGTTGGTGGGGCCGGCTGACGAGGTCCTCGAGTCGAGAGCCGGGGAGGCGTCCACGCCTCCTCCCGCACGCTGGTCCACGTCCGGTGTGAAGGAGAGCCCGGTCTCGCCCGAGCGCCCGCGGCGGGAGCCCGCCTTCCCGAAGGTCGCGACGGAGCGCCTCGTAGAAGCCCCAGAGGCCGGAGCCGCCCCAGACGCCGTGCGCTGGCCCCGCTCGGGCCGGGCCTCCCCCCGGTCCGAGGGAGCGCAGCCACGCTTCACGGCCTCCCGTTCGCCCCGCGCTGAGGTGCCGTCGCAGCGTTCAGGGCGCACGGGCTGGCGGGCGGCGGCAGACGGGCCGCCCGGGGCCGGCCGCCGCAGCGGTCGTGGGCCGCAGAGCCAGTCTCCCGATGCGGAGCGCCCGCCGCCCGCTTCGCCTGCGGTTCAGGGGGCCGCGGCGGTCCTCCAGCCTGCCCAGCGCCCCTGGATCGAGGCGGTCGCGGCGCAGCTGGGCGAAGCGGCGGCGGTGGAGCTGGCGGCGGCCCTGGCGCAGCCTGCGACCACCCCGGCGAAGCGTCGCCTGGGTGGCCCCCTGCTGCCCCGGACGGCCTCGCGGTCGGCCGTCCGCCAGGGGCTCCTGGAGGAGGCGCTCCGACAGATCGTCGACCGCACCCCGGTGGGCGGCGCGCTGCTGGAGGACGTCCGCGAGGAGATCCGGCATCTCGATCGACTCAACACTGCGAGGTCCCTGCGGTGACGCGTTTCGTTTGCACCCTGGTCGTGTTCGGCTTGAGCCTTCCCCTGCACCTCGCCCACGGCGGGGAGAGCCAGGCGGATCGCCGCCGCCGCGTCGACCAGGCCCAGCGCATCGAACGTCGGCTCCCCGGCGCGCCGGTCGATCTCCGCATGATCGGCTTCCTGGACCGGGACCCTTCGAGGAACTGCGCGGGAGCCATCGACAGCAGCCTGCCCTGCGTCGAGACTGCGGACTACGCAGCCCCTCCCGACGCGGGGCTCCAGGCCGCGATGGGCCGGGCGCGGCTGCTCGACGAGCCCCAGCAGGCCCTGGTGGGGAGGCTGCTCTTCTGGGGCCTCACCGATCTGGCGTACCGCAGCAGCAGCCCGCCGACCGCGGCGACGGTCTCGGTGGACCGCGGCCTGTGGGAGCGCGGCGCGGTCCGCCTGCCCAGCGCCGAGTCCCTGTGGCGCCGAGCCGACTACCGGCCGAAGGGCGCGCTGGGCTGGACGGCGAGCACGGCGGCTCCCGAACCCTGGTTCTGGAGCGGCGGGGCCAGCCAGTCGCTCTGCGTTCCGCTCCAGTACCAGGGCGCTCACCCGGAGGGGCAGCTGACCGACGGCCCGAGCCGACCGAGCACGTTGATCTGCGCCGACGGGTTCGTCAGCAACTTCGTCGACGCCCTGGGGAACCACTTCCCCGGTCAGCTGTTTCGTCTGGGCCGGGTCGAAGGCGGGAGCCGCACCCGGCGCACGGCCGCGCCCGACAAGGGCGAGCAGCTGTTGAGCGAGTACCTCTTCCTCTCCGGCGGCCACGACGCGGCGCCCTGGAGCACGCAGCAGTTGCGGGACGGAAGCCGGCGTGGCCTGTTCCGCCGATCGCGGGTTATCGGCTCGAGCGGCGCGGAGCTGGAGGAGCTGTTCGTCGATCCGGTCGCCCTGGGAGCGGGTCGCGGGGGAGGATCGCTCGAGCTGACCCTGGAGGACGTCGCCCAATGGACCGCGGCGCTGAATCACGCGGAGCTGCCGCGGGTGCTCGATCTTGGCATCGAGCGCTTCATCGACCGGATCGGCATCCGGATCCTCGGCCACGCGACCCTCGAGTTCAACCCGACCCACGTCCGCACCCTGACGGCCCTCGCGGCCCTGCGGGAGCCGCCTCCGTCGGTGGTCAACGCAGAGGACACGGCGCCGCTGGTGCTCGGGCCGAACCCGGGCCACCGGGACCGCTCCAGCGTGGGCGCCGCCGCGGTGGAGGCTCAGGCGCCCGAGGAGGAGCTGTGGTCTGGCAGCTCGCTGTCCGGGGACATCAGCGCGCAGACTCGCAAGCTGCCGAACGACCTGCGCTGGCAGTGGATCGAGCGCCTGCTCCTCAAGCACGCGCAGGCCTCCGCGGAGGGCGGAGGGATGCCCGAGGCCTTCGTACGCCTCGATCAGTGCCCGGTGCCCGATTGCCCGAACTACGAGCAGCCGCCGCCCAGCGACGATGTGCGTTTTCGCGGCTACGCGGCGTGGCGGGAGCTGGAGACGCTGCTGCTGAAGCAGAATGCCGAGATCGACCAGGAGGAGCTGTCCAAGGCCGTGCGCAACCTGCGCAAGACCCTCACCGCCAGCGAGTCCGTCAACGCCTCCGCGCAGCTGCTCGAGGTGCTGTTCGAGGGATCGCGGGTGCACCCCGGGCGCCTCCTGCTGGACCACATCCTCACCGAGCTGTCGACGACGCTGAACGCCGTGTCCGCCTGGGAGGCGGCGGCCCTGGAGACCGAGGCGACGGGCGTCTTCGAGCAGATCCTGGCCGACCACGGGTACCCCACCGTCCCCCTGGGCAGCCGGGGCGAGCCCGCGAACCCCCTGGCGATCTGCGACGAGCCAGGAGGCGCCGAGAGCGGACTGCACGTGGTGCAGCTTGACGTTCTGTTCGAGGCCCCGGCGGGCCTCACGGCGCCGGCCGGCGGTGAGGGGGACGACCAGGCCGCTGCCGTCCGCCGTGGCGCGTGGTCCGCCCTCCGCGCGGCCGCCGACACTTTGCCCTTCGTCGCGGTCGACTCCCCCGGGCGCAACCCGCCTGAGGTCACTCCGGTGTTCCTGTTGCCTCCCGACCGCGAGGGTCAGACCCGGGCCATCTACCGGGCCCGCTGGCGGATCTGGTCCGGTTGGCACCTCTTCTGGGGCGTGTCCTCGGAGCGCTTCGTCTTCGGCCCCGAAGGCGGCGACCGCGCGGTCGCGGACGGGCAGGCGCTCGCCCTGCGCAGCGGCGCCCTCTGCCACGACACCACGCTCATGGCGGCGGACCTGGAGCCGACCTTGCTCCGCGCTTCCCTCCTGCGGGGCTTCGCCCCCAGCCAACCACCCCCCGACGGGCCCCTGGATGCCCCACCGGCGCCGGAGAACGCCGAGGCCGCTGTGGATGGCGCCGAAGAGGGCGTCGCCAGGGCCAACGATGCGGCGGCTCAGGCCGCGGAGCTCGCGACGGCCAACCCCACCGATCTCGCCGCCAGCGCGAGCGGAGGGGGCATCGCGGGCCTGTTCCAGAAGGAACCCGCGCCCGAGGAGCCCCTGGACGAGGGCCTCGACACGCCGGCGGGGCAGGTCCGGGCGATGCTGATCAGGCGCCTGCAGAACCACCCGCGCCTGAGCTGCCCCAGCCAGCGCACCGCCGGCACGCAGCGGGACGACGCCGACCTCGACGGCGCGAGTGAGCTCTTCGGCGATTGCGACGACGCGTCGAAGACCTTCGTCCCGTCCCTCCGGCCCCAGCTCTACCTGGTGCTGGACCTGCACGAGGGCCGCGTGCGCCACCCGCCCGGTCCATCGCGCAGCCCCTACCTGAGCCTGTCCGGGTCCCGCCTCTCCGGCTCGATCTTCGCGGTCAGCACGGTGCGCGACGCCGAGGGCCAGTCCAGCGCCCTTCACGTGCTTCCAGACCACCGCCCGCTCGTGCAGACCGAGGGCCGCTGGGCCCGGCGAAGTACAGGGGAGCTCACCCTGGGCTTCGAGCTGGGCTGGTCCCCGCTCGATCTGCTCGGTGCTCGCTGTGATCCCGACTACGACGGACCGCCCAGCGTGACCTGCGTGCGCGACGGCGACAACATCTTGATCAACGCGACCCGGGTGTTCGAAGACGCCAGCCGGGTGGGGCTGCACGCGAGCATGCAGGTCCTCGGCACGGTGTGGAACAGCAACGCCCAGCGCGCCGGCTTCGACGCCGGCGCAGAGTTCGGCCTCAACGTGACCCTTCCCGGGGTCTGGGGGCGGAGCACCCTTGAACGCATCGCCCTCGTCCGCCCCCGGATCGCCGGGGTGTTCGGCTTCCGCGCGCTCCTCACGCCGGGACTGCGGCAGCCTCCGGGCGTGGCGCCCTGGGGCGCGGCGAACCGCGCAGGCGGTCCACGCTTCGGGCGGGCCGTGTTCGCCCTGCGCACCGGCTGGTCCGTCACCACCCTCCCGGGGAGCATCGAGGGCGGACCGCTCCTCGAGATGACCCTGGGGCCCGCCCTGCGGGGGCGGGCAGGGCGCTTCGCCGCGTTGACCCCCTACCGGCCGCGGGTGGTGTTGAGCGGCTTCGTCCGCGCTGACGCCGCCTTCCTGCTGGACACCCTCGAGCACCGCCTGACGCAGCTGGACTACCGGGTGACCACGACCTTCGGCGTGCACGGGACCTTCTCCGTCGGCGCGAAGCTGGCCCGCGAGCCCAAGGCGCCTGACGTGTCGGGCTTCAAGGCGTTGGGGGACCTGGCGACCAACCCGCCCACCCTGCCGGGAGCACCCTGACCATGAGCGATACCTACCGTGCCCTGAGCGAACGAATCCTGGGCCTGGAGGGGGCGTTGATCGACTGGACCCGCTCCGTGCTGTCGGGGGCCGGCCTCGACCTGCCGGTGGCGGCGGAGCAGGCGGAGGCCCAGGCCGGGCTGCGGCTGCGGGTTCGTCGGGTGGATCCGGAGAAGCCCCCGGACGTCGGCTTGGACTTCGGTCTCATGGGGGTCTGGGGCTCGGTCGACTCCGCGGGGAACGGTCCAGTGCCGGCGGAGTGGGTTCACGTCGGTCAGACCGTCCGGCGGCGCTTCGAAGAGCTTGCCGCCGAGCAGGACTCCTCCGGCGAGCCCGTCCCGCCGCCGGTGCCCCTCGCGCTGGATCGGCTGCCTGCGCCCCTGCGACGGTGGTACAGCGAGCGCCCCGACCCCGACGGCGACGTGGGCGGCTGGCCCGCGCAGCCCTGGCTGACCGACGACGGGCGGGCGCGGCTGCCCTACCTGTCCTGGTACCCGGGTTTCAACCTCTCGGTGGAGTACGACATGGTCCTGCAGGGGCGCCCGCCGGTGTCGCCTGCAGCGGTATTCGGGGTGCTCGCCACCGCCCTGCGGCTGGAGCGCAGCCTGCCCACGCCCCTGTTCGAGACGGTGGTCTCTGCCGACGTGAGCGCGCTGCTGGAGGCCCTCGGAGCGGGGGGTGGCGAGCCCCTGATCGCGGCACCCCAGGAGCCCATGCGCGTGGCGGTCACCCTCGAGGCGTCCCCTGACGACGACGGAGGAGCCGCCTTGCGCGTCGGCCTGCGCCTGCCCCTGCTGCGGGGGGTCTCCCTCCGCCCGGCGAGCCAGCTCGCGTGGCGTACGGCGCCGCCGAACCGCTCGAGACCGCCCCTCGGCGCCAGGAGGGGCAATGAGTGACCTGATCGAGATCGAGCTGCAAGAGGACGGTCGACGCCCCGAGGTGGAGCGGATCCACCTGGCCCCTGGCGAGGACTTCCGGATCGTGTTCTCCAATGTGGAGCCCCCCCTGCGACGCTTCCTGCTGCGCGGTGGGGACCGCCTCTTGGGGGAGCCCGATGAGCTGCCGTTCCTGTGGCTCCGTGCGCCGGACGCGGCTCGCCCCTGGATGCGCGTCACCCAGGTCGATGCGGACGTCGTCGACGTGCCCCGCCTGCGCACGGCCGACAAACTGCTCGTCGCGGTGGAGCAGGACCGAAAGCTCACCGGACGGTCGACCCTCGTGGTTAAGCCGCACTCCGAGCGGGCCATCGATCTGGAGCTGCGGGTGGCGGGGCGTCGCGGCCTGGCCCTCACGACAAGAGGCCGCAGCGAAGGCGTGGCGGGCGCCGACGAGGGCGAGGGGGAGGGGGAGCCAGACCTGGACCGCGAAACCCCCGAGCTCGACTGGCAGGTGCCCGGGGTCTGGGAGAGCTACGGCCAACCGCTCATCCGCCGCTATCAGGCGCTGCGGGAGCGCATCTTCCAGAAGCTCCGCCCCCCGCCCGGGCTCGCGCGGGGCGTCGTGGTCGCCGGGAGCATGCTCGCCTTGGCGGGGTTCTCCCTCTACAGCGGACGGGATGCGCGGCGCGCCCGCCAGGAGGCCAGCCAAGCCCAAACCAGCCTGGAGAACGCCACCGAAGCCACCAACGCCTCCGCCGAGGACGCCGGCGCGTGCCGCTCGGAGCTCGCCGAGCTGCAGCGGGGCATGATGACGCCGGGGGCGGCGCGCAGGAGTCTCATCCTGGCCGCGCTCGACCCGACGCGGGCGCGTGCCGCGTTCATTGCCGGGGTGAGCCAGACGGGCGAGCGGGACGAGGCGCTGGGGGTCGGGGAGCAGACGCGACCCGAGCTTGTGGCGCTCGTGGATGCGGAGCTCGCGGACATCGTCTTCACGGGGGCGGATCGCCTGTGGTGCGAGCGGCGCGAAGAGTTCGCTGGCGGGGCCCCCGTCGGCCTCTCCCGCCACCCGGTCTTCTGGTACCCCAGTCCCGACCTGCCCGCCGACACCGACCCGATCCGCTGGAGTCGCGGCGGCGCCTCGCTCCGCGGCCCCTTCCTGCTCGGCGAGCGTCCGCTGAGGATGCTGGGCGGCTTCGAGGGCCCCTTGGATTCGGCTCAAGGGGAGCTGGCCGATCCCCGCCCGCAGATGGACTGGAGCCTGCAGACCTTTGCCGAAGGGCTCGAGCGTACCCGCGCGACGCTCCTCGCCTGGTCGGGCTCGTCCACCGGCGGCGGGGGGCGGCGGATGGCCGTACCGCCCGAGGAGCTGCACCTCTGGAGCCTGGCGCTCTACTCCGCCTGGAACGAGATGCCCATGGACGAGGGAGCCGGCAGCATCGGGGAGTGCACCCGCCTCCTGCTCGACTCCGTCGCCGCCCGCCGCACCGCCGAACCGGGCGACGCCGTGCTCCCGTCCTTCCTGCAGATCCTCGAGGCCGGAGAGTGGATCGTCCCGGTGGGTCGCACCGCGGCCTGCCCCTGGAGGGACGCGGACCTGCTGGAGGGCGTGGCTTCGAGCCTGGCTTCGGTCGTCCGGGAAGTGGCCTTCAGAGAGTCGCCGGAGTAGCCGACGGAGCCTCGATGTAGTCTCCACAGCGCCGAGCTGCGCGGCCCCCCGCGACGCCGCGAACAGGTCCCAAACCCGGAGCGCAGTCCCCCGCTTCCCCCCGCCCGGCAACGCCTCCCCCCACCCGCGCCTTGCCCCACCCGGCACGCAGGAAGTAAAACGTCGCACCCGCCGCCCATGCGGCCGACGCGCTCGGGGAGCCGTGTCCACCATCGCTGAGGAGTCGAGATGTCCCAAATCGTTCGCTGTGGCCTGATCCAGGCCAGCAACCCCATCAACGACGAAAGCGTCTCCATCGCCGACGTGCAGAAGGCGATGCTCGACAAGCACCTGCCCTTCATCGATCAGGCGGCCGACAAGGGGGTGCAGATCCTCTGCCTGCAGGAGATCTTCAACGGCCCCTACTTCTGCCCCGGGCAGGACAAGCGCTGGTACGACGCCGCGGAGCCCATCCCCGGGCCCACCACGGAGGTGTTCCAGAAGCTCGCCCAGAAGCACAAGATGGTCATCGTGGTGCCCCTGTACGAGGAGGCGCGGCGCGGCTTCTACTACAACAGCGCCGCCGTCATCGACGCCGACGGCACCTACATGGGCAAGTACCGCAAGCAGCACATCCCGCAGACCAGCGGCTTCTGGGAGAAGTACTTCTTCACGCCGGGCGACGGCGGCTACCCCGTCTTCGACACCGCCTACGCCAAGGTCGGCGTGTACATCTGCTACGACCGCCACTTCCCCGAGGGCTGGCGCGCCCTGGGCCTCAACGGCGCGGAGATCGTGTTCAACCCCTCGGCCACCGTGGCGGGGCTGTCGCAGTACCTCTGGAAGCTGGAGCAGCCCGCCGCCGCGGTCGCCAACACCTACTTCGTGGGCGCCATCAACCGCGTCGGCACCGAGAAGCCCTGGGACCTGGGCCGCTTCTACGGGTCCAGCTACTTCGTGAACCCCCGCGGCGAGTTCCTGGCCGAGGCCAGCGAAGACGAGGACGAGCTGGTGGTGGCCGACCTGGACCTCAACCAGATCGATGAGGTCCGCAAGGTCTGGCAGTTCTACCGGGACCGTCGCCCCGACGCCTACGACGACCTGTTCGAGAAGTAGGGGGAGGGCGCATGAGCGACATGATCCTGATCAAGGGCGGCACCGTCGTCTCCGCGGAGGGCGAGGCGAAGGCCGACGTCCTCGTCCTGGGCGAGCAGATCGCGGAGGTGGGCGAGGACATCGAGGCCGAGGGCGCCCGCGTCATCGACGCCAGCGGGGCCTACGTGATGCCCGGCGGCATCGACCCCCACACCCACATGGAGCTGCCCTTCATGGGCACCGTCGCGTCGGAGGACTTCTTCACCGGCACCTCGGCGGCGGCGGCGGGCGGCACCACGTCCATCATCGACTTCGTCATCCCGGGCCCCCAACAGGACATCCTGGAGGCTTACCGCCAGTGGCGCGGCTGGGCGGAGAAGTCGGCCACGGACTACGGCTTCCACGTCGCCATCACCTGGTGGGACGACTCCGTGAAGGCGGCGATGAAGACGTTGGTGCAGGAGGAGGACGTCAACTCCTTCAAGCACTTCATGGCGTACAAGAACGCGATCATGTGCGACGACGAGACGCTGGTGAACAGCTTCTCCACCGCCCGCGATCTGGGCGCGCTCTGCACCGTGCACGCGGAGAACGGCGAGCTGGTCTTCCGGCTGCAGCAGGAGATCTTCGAGAAGGGGATCACGGGCCCCGAGGGCCACCCCCTGAGCCGCCCGCCCCAGGTGGAGGGGGAGGCCGCCAACCGCGCCATCCGCATCGCCGAGGTCCTGGGCGTGCCGCTCTACCTGGTGCACACCTCCTGCCGCCAGGCGCTGGAGGCGGTGACGCGGGCCCGGCTGGAGGGCCAGCGCGTCTTCGCCGAGGTCCTGGCCCAGCATCTGGTGATCAACGACAGCGTGTACCGCGACCCCGACTGGAACGTCGCCGCGCACCACGTCATGTCGCCGCCGTTCCGGGGCCACGAGCACCAGGCGGCGCTCTGGCGGGGCCTGCAGGCCGGCATGCTGCAGACCACGGCGACGGACCACTGCTGCTTCTGCACCGACCAGAAGGCGGCGGGCAAGGACGACTTCCGGGCCATCCCCAACGGCACCGGCGGGGTCGAGGACCGCATGAGCGTGCTCTGGCACCACGGGGTCCGCACCGGGAAGCTGACGCCCAGCGAGTTCGTGGCGGTGACCTCCACCAACACGGCCAAGATCTTCAACCTGCACCCGCAGAAGGGCTCCATGCAGCCGGGCGCGGACGCGGACCTGGTGATCTGGGATCCGGAGGCGTCGCGCACCATCAGCAAGGAGACCCACCACCAGAACGTCGACTACAACATCTACGAGGGCATGGAGGTCACCGGCGTCGCCGCCACCACCCTCAGCCGCGGCCGGGTGGTGTGGGAAGACGGGCAGCTCAAGACCGAGCGGGGCACCGGCAAGTACCTCAAGCGAGCGCCCTTCGCCCCCTACTGGGCCGCGCAGCAGCGCAAGAACGCGTTGGCCGAGCCCACCGCCGTGGACCGGGGATGAGCCAGCCCCAGAACCCTGATCCGGGGCTGATCAACGAGGACATCCGGCCCACCCGGATCGACGAGCGCACCTGGACCGTCGGCGCCATGGCCTCGCTGTGGGTGGGCATGGTGGTCTGCGTGCCCACCTACATGCTCGCCGGATCGATGATCAGCGACGGCATGAACTGGTGGCAGGCCGTGGGCACCGTGATGCTCGGCAACGTCATCGTCCTGGTGCCCATGGTCTGGAACGGCCACCCCGGCACCAAGTACGGCATCCCCTTCCCGGTGCTGGC
>CALCXL010000203.1 GCA_937907595.1 uncultured Pseudomonadota bacterium | reverse complement strand
GCCTGGGCGCGCGGGTCTCGGTGCTGACGGATCGCGGCTGGCAGGAGCGCGAGATCGCCGGCCTGCGGGGCTACGGGCAGGGCCCCAGCCGCGCGCACTTCGGGCTGGGGGAGGACGAGGACGTCCACGCGATCGAGGTCCAGTGGCCCGACGGCGCGCTCACCACGGTCGGCGCCGTCGAGCCCCGCCAGGTGTTTCTCGTCGCGCACCCCTGAGGCCTCCTGGCCCGCGGCGGAGCCCGCGATCGCCGCCCCTGCGATCGAACCCCGCCCAAACGAGCCGTTGACGGATGCCCTGCGATCCGGGAGGGTAAGGAGCCGCGAGCTGGATCCCCAGCCTGCGCGGGTGTCCCAGCGCTATCTGACGTTGCACGCTCCAACCCCAACCCTTGGAGCAGGATGCCTCTGTTGCAGAGTGGAACCATTTCTTCGCTTACGGAAGACAAACTCGGGGCGGTACTCCGCCTCCTGAACGGTGAGGCCCTCAAGGCCGTCGCGTTCGAAGTCGGCGCCCCCGCTGACGTCGTCGCCTCCTGGAGGGAGCGCTTCCTGGAGTTTGGCCGCTGCGGCCTCCACATCGACCGGGTCGCCGATCGCCGCCGCGCGCTCAAGGACCTCCGCCAGGACTTCCCCGGCCCCCGCCCCATCAGCCGCCTCGAGGGCAGAGACGACAGCCGCGAAGCGGCGCGCGGTCCCGGCAAGCGCCGGTTGATCGGGATCGTCGGCGGCCTCGGCCCCTTCGCCCACATCGACTTCGAACGCAAGCTGCTGGCCAGCGCCACCGAGCTGCTCGGCGCATCCGAGGACCAGGACTTCCCGGAGTGGGTGCTCTGCAGCATCCCCCAGACCCCGGACCGCACCAGCGCCTACTTCGGTACGGCCGCGGATCCAGTGCCCTTCCTGGAGCGCGGCATCCAGCGCCTGGAGCGCGCGGGAGCCGACTTCGTGGTGGTGCCCTGCAACACCGCCCACCTCTTCCTCAAGCGGCTGGTCGCGCGCACCGGGACCCGCCTGCTGAGCCTCATCGACGTCACCGTCTCCCGAGCGGAGGAGCTGGCCCCGGGCGGCAAGGTCGGCATCCTGGCGACCACGGGCACCCTACGCTCCGGGCTCTACCACGACGCGCTGCGCGAACGGGGCCTGCGCCCCATGAGCCCCCTGGACCTCCCCGACGGCGAGGAGCTGCAGCTCCGCGAGGTGATGGAGCCCATCTACGGACCCTACGAAGAGGACGACCACCAGGGCGGCGGGCTGAAGACCCACGGGCAGTGCGATCTGGCCGAGGCGAGCCTGCTGGTGGCCGCAAAGCGGCTCGTGGCGGCGGGGGCGGACCTCCTGATCCTGGGCTGCACAGAGATCCCCCTGGCCCTGGACAGCGATCAGCTGGGGGACACGCCCGTGCTGGACCCGGCCCAGGTCCTGGCCGAGGCGACCATCCGCCTGGTCTACAGCCTGGACGGTCCCCATCACTTCCAGAAGCTGACCACCTCGTCGTGAGTCTCGCGGTGCCGGAGTCCGACCGGGGGCAGCCCCGGCTGGACTCCCATCACCCGGGGCGAGCGACGGCTGTTGTAGCGGGACCACATCGACAGCGTGTAGGCGCCGACCTGCGACACCAGCAGGAGGTCGCCGCGCTCGATGGGCGGTAGGGGGCGGGCCCGGGCGATGAGATCGCCGGAGAAGCACAGGGGTCCGGCCACGTCCCAGGGGGTCAGGTCCGTGAGCTCCTTGGGTACGCCGTCGGGCGTGAGCACCGTGATCTCGTGGCGCCAGTCGTCCGGCGCGTAGGCGGTCCGAAGGAGCAGGTCGGCCCCCACGTGCGCCAGGGCGATCTGCCGTCCGCCGGTGCTCTTGACGCCTTCGACCCGCGTGACCGCTACGCCGGTGTTCGCGTGGATGCTCCGCCCCATCTCCGTGATGAGCAGGTGATCGCCCTCGAAGATCCCCGGGACCTCCCGCCGGAGCCGCGCCGCGTAGTCGGCGTAGACGGGGGCCGAGGAGCCGGTCCCATCCACGGGGATGCCGCCGCCGATGTCCAGGTGGCCGAGGTGCCCGCCCGCGCTGCGGACCTCCGACGCGAGCTCGTCCAGCGCGCGAACGCCCTCCACAAGCATGTCCAGGCCGCAGCCTCCGCTGCCGATGTGGCTGTGCAGGCCCGTCAGCCAGGGGTAGCGCTGGAACGACTGCACGACCTCGGCCCGGTGCGTGGTCAGGCAGACCCCAAACTTCGACCCCGCGTAGGCGGTGCTCGTGGCCGCGATGCCGCCCATGCCCAACACGGGGTTGACCCGCAGGCCGATCCTGGGGTTGGGCGCGGCGGAGCCGATCAGCGAGTCGATGCGCGCGAGCTCCGCCAGGTTGTCGGCGTTGATGGTGACCCCGGAGGCCAGGGCGCGCTTCAGGTCCGTGTCGGTCTTCACGGGGGAGTCGAACACGATCTTGCTCTTGTCGGCCCGGGACAGGGCCATCTCGAGCTCCGTGGGGGACGCAGCCTCCAGGCCGCAGCCCGCGCGCACCACCTCGTCCACCAGGCCCAGCAGGGGGCTGGCCTTGAGGGCGACCGCGTGCAGCGTCGCCGGCGGAAAGGCCTCGACCAGGCCCGCGAGGTTGCCCCGCAGCATGGGCAGGTCCACCAGCAGGACCATGGGTTCGTCGTCGCTCAGCAATGGGGCGGCGGTGCGCCCCAGGTCGGTCATGGAGAGGGTCATGGAGGCGTCCGTTTCAGCGGGGGGTGGTCGTGGCATGGAGCGATCGGCCCCAGGACCTCCGGTGCGCGGCGTGGCGCGCCAGGGAATCCGGGCCTTCGAGCGACTCCCGTTGGGCCGGGGCGCATCCGCCATGCTGCGCTCACCCTGAGGGCCCCTCGGAATGGGGCGGTGAACGCGCAGGGGGTAGTCGTAGCACAGCAGCCCCGCCGGGACGCGATGAGGCCAGAAGGGGATCGATCGGCGCGCATCTGCAAGACTCCCCCGATGACCGAGGCCCACCCCCACGTGCTGCTCGTGGACGACAACGTCCAGCAGCTGGCGCTCATGAAGGCGATCCTGGAGTCGGCCAGCTACGCCGTGACGGCCTGCGAGGGGGGTGAACGGGCGATCGAGGAGGGGCTGGCGAGGGAGTTCGACGTCCTGATCCTGGACGCGCTCATGCCCGACGTCGACGGCTTCGAGGTCTGCGAGGTCCTGCGCAGTCGGGGCCCCAACCGCACGACGCCGGTGGCGTTCGTCACCGGGCTGGTCGACTCCGACACCTACGAGGACGCGATCCAGGCGGGCGCCGACGAGATCCTGGCCAAGCCGATCAACCGGTCCAGCCTGCTGCTGCGCGTGCGCTCGCTCTGCCACCTCAATCACGTGCGCAAGGAGCGGGACCGGCGGGACGCCGAGCTGGCGGCGTCGCGGCAGGAGCGCTCGGAGCTGACGGAGATGCTGCTGTCGGACCTGGACAACCCCCTCGCAGTCATCCACGCCCGCTCCGGTCTGCTCGGCCGCAGCCTGGGCCTGGCCGACGACCTCAAGGAGGCGGTCGCCGACATCGCCGACGCCGGGCGCTCGCTGGAGGAGCTCGCCCGCATCCTCATGGACGTCCTGCGCAGCACCGAAGGCACCTTCGACGCCTACCCGGAGGCGCTCGACGCCCGGGCGCTGCTCCACGACGTGGTCGGCGAGTGCGAGGAGCGCGGCGTGCGGAACCGCGTGACCCTCCAGGCATCGGTGGACCCCTCGGTGACGGGGACCCTCCGGCTGGACGAGGCGCTGGTGCGGCGCGCCCTCCTGCGGCTGGTGGAGGCGGGCCTGCGCGCGGCGGAGCAGAACGGCGTCGTCCAGGTCAGCGCGAGCGCCGACGCCGGCCGGCTCACCCTGTCGGTGCACGACGACGGCCCCGCCATCGACTCCCTGGCGCTCGGCGCGCCGGCCTCGGACGCCGACGAGGCTTCGCTCACCGGGCACCTGCCCCGGAGCCGCGGCCTGGGCCTGGTCTTCTGCCGGCTGGTTGCGCAGGCGCACGGCGGTGATCTGTCCATCGAGAGCGCGCCGGGCGAGGGCACTCGCGTCCGGCTCCGGCTGCGGGAGCTGCCGGCGGGCCCCGGAGCGTGAGCGGCGAGGACGACACCGACCCCTGGGACTCCCTGCTGGACGTCGACGCGGTCGCCGCCGCCTGGGGCCGGACCACGCGCACCGTCGCGTTGCAGGTCGAGGTCGATCTGACCGACAGCGGCCGCCGCTTCGAGATGGAGGACGAGCTGGGCCGCGGCGCGATGGGGATCGTGTCCAACGCGCGGGACGTGGACCTGGAGCGGGAGGTCGCGGTCAAGCGGCTGCGGGAGGGGCGCGACGCGTCGGCCGAGTCGGTCGATCTGTTCCTGGCGGAGGCCCGGCTCACCGGCTCGCTGGAGCACCCCAGCATCGTGCCGGTCTACGAGTTGGGGCGCCTGCGCGGCGGCGAGCCCTTCTTCGCCATGCGCCGCCTGCGCGGCCGCTCGCTCGCGGATCTGCTGCGTGCCCTGCGCGCTGGCGACGAGGCGGCGGCCCGGAAGTTCGGCCGCACCCGGCTCCTCACCCTCTTCCTTCAGATCTGCGGTGCGGTGGACTACGCGCACTCCCGGGGCGTCGTGCACCGCGACCTGAAGCCGGCCAACGTCGTGGTGGGCGAGTACGGCGACGTGCAGCTCCTGGACTGGGGCATCGCCCTCCGACTGGAGGACATCGACGCGCCCATCCCCGCCGGCGTGGTCTGCGGCACGCCCGGCTTCATCGCCCCGGAGCTGTTGTGGCAGCGGGAGGACGTGGTGTCCCGCCTGGCGGAGGTCTGGGCCCTGGGCGCGCTCTTCTACGAGCTGCTGACCTGCGAGCGCGCCGTCGTCGGCTTCGCGGCCCAGGAGATCCTGGAGGAGACGCTGACCGGCCGGATCGCCCCGCCGCGCCTGCGCGCGCCCGACCGCGACGTCCCCGACGAGCTGGCGGAGCTGTGCATGGAGGCGCTGTCCTCCACCCCCGCCGACCGGCCCGCGAGCGCAGGGGAGCTCGCTCGGCGGATCGAGGAGTTCCTGGAGGGCGCCCGCGAGCGGGCCAGGTTGCGGCAGGAGGCCGACGCGGCCGTGGCGAAGGCGCAGGAAGCGCGGGACCGGCTGGCGACCCTGCAGGAGGAGCTGTCCGAGGCCGAGGCGCTTGCCGACGGGCTCCTCCGCCGCGTGCAGCCCTGGCATCGCATCGAGGACAAACGGCCGATGTGGGCGGCCGAGGACCGCGTCCGCGACCTGCGCGACGGGCGCGACGACCTGTTCCACGAGGCCGAGGCCGCCTACCTGGAGGCGCAGCGGCGCGTGCCCGACCACGCGGGCGCCCGGGAGGGGCTGTCGACGCTGTGGTGGGCCCGCCTGGCGCGCGAGGAGCTTGCCGGCGACCGCCGCGGGGTGCGTCGGGCAGCGGCGCGGCTCCGCGAGATCGACGGGGAGGAAGCTGAGGACCGACTCCGGGGCGACGGCGCCCTCAGCCTGACGTCGGACCCGCCGGGCGCCCACGTATGGCTGCACCCGTTCGAGCTGCACGACCGCCTGCTGATGCCCCGCGCCGGCCGGGACCTGGGCACCACCCCGCTCGACTCCGTGCCCGTCCCCCTGGGCCACCACCTGCTGATGCTCGACCAGCCCGGGCTGGCCCCCATGCGGCTGCCCATCACCGTCCAGCGGGGCGCGAAGGTCACCCGCTTCGTCAGCCTGCGCGCGCACCTCGACGTGCCCGAGGGCATGGTTCACGTGCCCGGCGGCACCTTCATCACCGGGGGCGCGCCCACGCCCTACGGCAAGTCCACCCGCCTGGAGATGGAGGCGCTGGACGACTTCGCCATCGGCACGTTCCCGGTGACGCTGGGCGAATACGCCGCCTTCCTGGCCGTCCTCGATCCCGCGGAGGCCGACGACCGGACCCCGCTCACCCCGGGCGGCGTCGCGCTGCTGCGGCGGGAGGGTGAGCGATTCGTCCCCCACGTCGACCCGCTGCGCCCGGGGATCAAGCCCGCTGCGGCCCGGATCGCTCGGCGGCTCCCCGTGGTGGCGGTGCGGTGGGAGGACGCGGCCGCCTACTGCGCCTGGCGGGCGACGACGATAGGGCGGGACCTCTGCCTGCCCAGCGCCCTGCAGTGGGAGAAGGCGGCGCGCGGGGTGGATGGCCGGCGGTACCCCTGGGGGGACAGCTGGGACCCGGGCTTCGTCAACCGGGCGGGCGCCCTGGAGGGGGCGGCGCGGCTGGAGCCCGTGGGCATGTACGGGATGGACCAGTCCATGTACGGCATGCGGGACAGCTGCGGCGGCGTGCGCGAGTGGTGCGCCGAGGAGGTGGGTGAGGAGCGCGCCTGCCGGGGAGGGGACTGGACCCGCCGGGACGATCAGCCCCTCGCGACGCACTCGTCGGTGCCGCCGGAGGTGCGGAGCGTGCGCATCGGCTTCCGCCTCTGCCTGCCCCTGTAGCGGGGCCCGGTCAGAGGGTTCGTTGCGGCCGTCGCTGCATCACTCCATGCAGGAGAAGTAGGCGCTCGACTGCTCGTCGCACACGCTCGACCCGTTCAGGCCCCAGGTGCGGGTGGTGGTGTCGCCGTCGGTGCTCTCATCGCAGGTCGCGAACTCCGCGCGGCACGAGGTGAAGGCCCTCCACTCGCTGTCGCAGTTCTGCCGCTCGGCCTCTTCCAGGAAGATCTCCTGCTCCGTGACGCAGTTGTTCTCGTCGGTCTCCGACCAGAAGTCGTCGATGCAGTTTGCGGCCGAGCTGCACCACCCCTGCGGACCCCCAGGATCGCACCCCGCCAGGGCTGAGATGATCACCACCGCGAACATTCCGTGCATCAACCGCATCACAGCCTCCAAGTCAGCAGCCCCAGCCGCTGACAGCGATGCTATCACGGACGACCCAGACCGCGCCCTGGGGGATCCTGGTGCATCGGGGGGGCGTGGGTGCTGGCGTCGCGGTGGGGGACGTGCGCCCCGTCACTCCTCGTCGAGCGCGAGCGTGCCGCCCTCCGCGGAGAGGGCCAGCTCCCCACCTCCTTCCGCGACCAGGCTGAGCCCGCCGCGCTGGACGGGGCCGAGGCGCACCTCGATCTCGTCCATCGCCGCGCGGAGCTTGCCCTGGAGCTCGGACGGCGTGCCCGGGAGCGAGGCGCG
Source organism: uncultured Pseudomonadota bacterium (assembly GCA_937907595.1). GTDB lineage: Bacteria > Myxococcota_A > UBA796 > UBA9615 > UBA9615 > CALCXL01. The sequence continues at coordinate 3,389 of CALCXL010000203.1, read as the reverse complement.
GCGGCCGAGCGCCATGAGCTCCTCGTGGCCCCCGCATCGGGCCAGGGGCGCGGCGGCCATCGCCACGATCTCCTCCTCGGCGTGCTCGAGGAAGCCCGCGAGCAGGGCCTGCGCTCCGGGCACGCGGCGGGTGGCGATGCCCTGCAGGAGGTCGTCCGCAGCGGGGCGGGGCATGCGCGGCGCCAGGCCGGCGAAGAGATCGACCAGGGTGTGGCTGCGACCGGCCCCGATCCGCGCCGTGATCGCGTGCATCGCGTCGGGCCAGCGGCGCTCGTCGGTGGTCAGGCGCACCAGGGCGCCGTCGACCAGGGGGTCCTCGGGCAGCAGCGGCAGGAGCTGGAGCGCCTGGGGGCGGGTCAAGGGGGAGCTGCGACCCGCCACCGCGTCGCAGATCGCCGGTCCCAACTCCAGCGCCACCTTCGGCGGGCAGCGCTCGAGGATGCGGCGAGCCAGGTGCGGGCGATGCAGGGAGGGCACGCGGCCGAACCACGGCGCGAGCAGGGCCAGCAGGCGCCCCGAGGACCCGCTCGCCACCGCGCGCTCGGCCAGGGGGGCGAGGGCCTCGGGGGTCGGGTCGTCGGTGAGTGCTTCCTCCAGGCAGGCCCACGCGGGCTCCGCCATCCAGCCGTCGCGACGATGCAGGAGGGCCAGCGCGACCTCGACGTCGACGTGGCGGGCGAGCTCGGCCGCGCTCTCCGGGTCGGACGGGAGCTCGGCGAGGACCCGGGCGGCGCCCGCGCACTGCAGGGGATCGGCGAGCAGGCGGTGCAGGGAGCGGCGGGCGACCGCGGCGTGCGAGCTGGCGAGCTGCGGCGCCAGGCGGGGGAACTTCATCATCAGGCGAAGCTGTCGCTCGGCGAAGCCCGGGGAGGAGCCCCCGAGCGCGAGCAGCGCTTCGGCGCAGCAGCGCCCCCAGGCCCGGTCCTCGCGCTGCTCGATGCGGTCGCCCAGCACCTGGACCAGGGGCCGCAGCTCCACCTCGTCCACCAGCGCCAACAGGTCCTCCACCCGCTCGACCAGGGTGAAGGCGAGGTCCATCGGGGGCGGCTCGAGGACCACGCGGTCTTTGTCGATCGTGTCCCGCTGATGGAGGAGGACCCGCCCCAGGCGCTCGCACACGGCAGGGCTGGCCGCGCGGAGGATCGCAGCGGGGGTCCCGTCGAACTCCAGGCCGTCGACGGGCAAGCGTCGTATGCGGGGATCGAGGCGCCCGCTGCGGGCCTGTCCCCTTCGACGCACCACCACGCCGAGGCCGGGCTGCAGGGTGGCGGTGAAGGTCGCCGGCCAGGGGGAGCCCGGCTCGCCCACCACGCGGATCCGGTGTCCGCCGGGGCTCTTCAACAGGACCGCGTCGCCGGCCCGTCGCGCCACCCCGGGGCCGAGGTTTCCCTGCAGGAGGTCGAGGGCGGAGACATCGTGCTCGGCCGCCTCGAGCAGCTGCTCCCAATGGCGGGAGCCGAAGAGGCGGCGAAAGCCCGCGATCAGATCGTTCAGCACCCCGACAGCATGCCAGGGGGGAGGGGGGAGGGGCGTCCCTGGGGCGCTCGACGCCTTCGGCGATGTCCGTGACCTTCAGCGCCCGCGCCGGTTGCAGCAGCAACGCTGCTCTGTCATTGCGTCGGCCAGTCCCATTGAGCCGCCCCCCTCGTTTGCGGTCCATGACATCTCCGGGAACGACGCCGGATGCTGACCTCCGGCCCCGCCGCGCTGCCCGAGGGGGCGACGCCTGCTGCGGGGTCCAGGGACGCTGACCCCTCCCGCTACAGCCCCAGCGCCGAGCCCACGGCGGCGTGGCGGTCGGCGATGTGGTCGAACAGCCCGCCGCTGCCGGTCAGGGACGAGTCGAAGGCCGACGTGTTGGACAGGTTGGTGTAGGGCGCGGCCTCGCCGTCCGCACCGGAGACGTAGGGCGCGATGAGCTCGTGGTACGCGGTCATGCGCTCCTGCAGCGCGTCCTGCTCGAAGGCCCCGAGCAGCGCGGCCTCCAGCTCGGCGCGGTAGGTGGCGCGGTACTGGGTGTCGTCCAGCAGGTTGCGGATGAGGGGCCAGCCGCTGCCGATCTCGTCGAGCATCACCGAGTCGGCGTTGGCCCCGGGGCCGTTGCCGACGAGCATGGCCTCGTTGAGGTCCCAGGGCAGCCACACCAGGCGGCCGTCGTCCGACGGGTCGCCGTAGAGGTAGTAGTTGTGGGTCATCCACCCGTAGGCGTCCCAGTTCACCATCGCCTGGCTGGTGGCCAGCATGGTCAGGTAGCCGGACACGTCGAACACCGCCTCGAGCCCCGCGCGCCAGGTCGCGGCGTCGCTTGCGTTGGCGTTGAGGGCGGAGATGAGGGCCTGTACGTCGCTGAAGTCGGCCTCGTCCTCGTTGGTCTTCTTGATCATGGAGGCCTCGTCGAAGGACGCGAGGGTCGCACCGTCGCCGTCGGGCTTGTAGAGGTTGCCGCTGTCGTCGTCGAACTGGACCTCCAGCAGCTCGTCGCTGGGGTCCTCGACCATGGTGTACAGGCCGAAGTAGACCGGTCCGTCACCCGAGTCGACGTAGATGCGGACGAAGGAGCTCCGAGCCACGGGGACCCCCGCGTCCCGGAAGATGTCCCCGGCGGTCTTCTCGCGGATGAGCGAGCTGTCCTTGTAGGCGCTGGAGAAGGTCATCTTCTTGAAGCCCCAGAAGCGCTGGTTGAGCAGCGCGGGGCTGTCGTCCTCGTACTTGTCGAAGCCCAGGCGGAAGGGGAGCTTGCGGCCGCCGGACTGGTACGAGCTGCTCAGGGACGAGTTGCCCTTGTAGCGCATGCCCACCTGCCACCAGGTCACCCCGTCGAGCTCGACGGTGACGGGCACCCAGATGGGCTCCTGGTCGGTGAACGACCCCGGCGGGCCTCCGGGGCCTCCGGGGCCTCCGGGGCCGCCGGTGCTGCCGCCGTAGATCTCCTCCAGATCGTCCATCGTGGCGGCGTAGTTGTCGGCGGAGAGGGTGATGTCGATGCGGTGGACCGTGTCGTCGGAGAAGAGCAGGTCGTAGTTGGCCTCGGCGCCCTTGCAGTGGCTGGCCTCGGCCCAGCCGTCGGGGCGCTCCTGGTCGGGCTCGTCGGCGTCGCAGAGGTCGCCGACCAGATCGGGCAGCGGATCGCCGGTGATCTCGCCGTCGGCGGTGCACGCCATCGCCCCGAGAGCCAGAAGCGAGACGGGGAGCAGGAGGCGGGGCAAGGGGCTGCGGTTCATCGGTTGGTCCTTTGTTGCATCGGCAGGATCGTCCCCCGCGCAGGGTGAGTACAGAGCCGCGGGGTAACGGTGCGTTAGCGCTTGTAAGGAGGGCGGCGGGCGTTCCCTGGCGACGGAGGAAGCAGGCCGTAGTGGACCTACGGGCGCTTCCGACAGAGCGAGGCAGGA
>CALCXL010000202.1 GCA_937907595.1 uncultured Pseudomonadota bacterium | reverse complement strand
CCTCGACCTCTGCGCCACGGACTACGAGGGCAAGTACAGCTTTGCGGTTTGCTACAACCTGGAAGGCGGCGTCACCCTCGAAGAGATGATGGCCAACGACCTGGACTGCCTGTACGTGTTCAACCACGCGGCGATCAAGGCGGCGGTCGCGGCCGGCAAGACCATCACGCTGGGCAACAGCAAGGTCCCGGTGATCGACGCGCGCGGTGAGAACGGCCAGTACGTCCAGCGCATCCCGGTGCCCAAGAGCCCGCACGGCGTGAACGTCTCGCCCGACGGCAAGTACGCCATCGTCGCCGGCAAGCTCTCCCCCACCTGCTCGGTGATCGACATCACCAAGTTGGACGACGTCTTCGCCGGCAAGATCCAGCCGCGCGACGTCGTGGTGGCCGAGCCCGAAGTGGGCCTGGGACCGCTGCACACGGCCTTCGACGGCCGGGGCAACGCCTACACCTCGATCTTCATCGACTCAGTGATGACGAAGTGGAACATCGCCGACGCCATCGCGGCGCACAACGGCGGCGGCCAGAACCCCATCCGGGCCAAGGTCGACGTGCACTACCAGGTGGGCCACACCAACGCGTCCATGTCCGAGACGAAGGACGCCGACGGCAAGTGGCTGGTGGCGCTGTGCAAGTTCAGCAAGGACCGGTTCCTGCCGGTGGGCATGCTCCATCCGGAGAACGACCAGCTGATCGACATCAGCGGCGAGAACCTGGAGGTGGTGCACGACGGCCCGACCTTCAGCGAGCCCCACGACTGCGTCATCGTCCGCTCGGACTACATCAGCACGCTCAAGGTGCAGGACCGCAAGGACGCCCGGTTCGCCATGTACGCCGACTGGGCGAAGGAGGACGGCGCCGACCTGATGTCGACCAACAAGGTCATCCGCAAGGGCGGCAACAAGGTGCGGGTCTACCTGACCAGCCAGGCGCCGAAGTTCGGCCTGGGCGAGATCCGGGTCAAGGCCGGTGATCAGGTCCAGATCATCATGACCAACATCGACAACGTGCAGGACCTGACCCACGGCTTCGCCGTCTGCCAGCACGACGTCTCCATGATCGTCAACGCGCAGGACACCCAGTCCATCACGTTCGACGTGAGCTCGCAGCCGGGCGTCTACTGGTACTACTGCAACTGGTTCTGCCACGCCCTGCACCTCGAGATGCGCGGACGCATGATCGTAGAGGCTTGATCCACCGTCCCGGGGAGGACACACACGGGGATCGCGGAGGCCTTGGAGCGATGTTGCGGACAATCTGGTCGATCGCCCTGGTGCTGGCGGTCGGACTCGGGATCTTCCCGGGTTCGGCCGCCGGGCAAGGGGTAGCTCGGCCTGGAGAGAAGGCCCCCCACGGGCTGCAGTGCGACGACGGGCACCCCTGTGCGACGGTCCTGCCCGGCGCCGCCTCCTTCGAGGCGGTTGAAGGCAAGCCCTACGCCCGCGGCCTGGACGCCGATGGTGAGCTGGTCGGCTGGATCGTCCTGAGCACGGACGTCGTCGACATCAAGGGCTACAGCGGCAAGCCCCTGGCCACGCTCGTGGGGATCGACACCCAGGGCCGCATCACCGGCGGCCGGGTGGTCAAGCACAGCGAGCCCATCCTGCTGGTGGGCATCCCCGAGCAGACGCTGCACGACTTCGTGAACAGCTACATCGGGCTGCCCGCCGACGCGCGGGTGGTGGTGGGCGGCCGCGAGGAGGGCGTGCACAGCGTCGACATGGTCTCCGGTGCCACGGTCACCATCCTGGCCGAGAACCGCACGGTGTTGGAGACCGCACAGGCCCTGGGTCAGGACGTCGGCGTCCTGCAGATCAAGGCGCAGGTGCCCGGACACTTCGTCACCACCGAAGAGCGTTGGAGCTGGGAACGGATCCTCGAGGAGGGCGCCCTGGAGCGACTGCAGGTCACCCAGGAGCAGATGGGCCTGCCGGCCGGGACCGAGCCCTTCGTCGACCTCTGGTACGGCATCGCCGACGCGCCCCAGGTGGGCATCCCCCTGCTCGGCGAGCGCATCTGGCAGCGGGCCATGGACGCGCGCGCCCCCGACGAGCACCTGCTGGTGATCTTCGGCAGCGGCACCAGCAGCTTCAAGGGCTCCGGCTTCGTGCGGGGCGGGCTGTTCGATCGCGTGCGCATCGAGCAGGGCCTGCGCTCCATCATGTTCACGGACCTGGACTACACCAACGTGCAGTCCGCCTTCGCCGAGGGCGCCCCCCGGTTCAAGGAGGGCGCGCTCTTCGTGACCCGCGACGGCAAGCTGGACCCCGGCGCCCCCTTCAACATGGTCTTCCTGGGCAGCTCCTTCGACTACAAGGGCGGCTTCTCCCGGGAGTTCCACACCTTCCAGACCACGCACCGCAGCCCTGAGAGCGTGTACGTGCTCGACGGCCTGGACCCCGAGACGGTCGCGCTGCTGCAGGCGTGGAAGAGCCGGCCCTTCGCCCTGGGCTTCGTGGTGCTGTACCTGCTGTCCGTCATCGGCGTCTTCGCGGCGCGGCGCTGGACCGCGGGCTCCATGCACCGCCTGGAGCGCATCCACACCGGCTTCCTGCTGATCACCTTCTTCGTCCTGGGCCTGGGCCTGTCCGTGCAGCCCTCGGTCACGCAGCTGCTGACGTTGGTGGGCGGGATCGTGGGCGAGTGGCGATGGGGCCTGTTCCTCAGCGACCCCTTCCTGTTCCTGTCCTGGATCTTCATCGCCGGGGTCACCATCGTCTGGGGCCGCGGCGTCTTCTGCGGCTGGACCTGCCCGTACGGCGCCCTCAACGAGCTGCTCTTCAAGCTGGGCCGCGTCCTCAAGCTGCCCGAGTACGAGTTCCCCGACGCCGTGCACTTCAAGGCGCGCTACGTCCGTTACGCCGTGTTCGCGGTGCTGGTCATCGCGTACCTCATCGAGCCCGAGACGGGCGAGAAGATGGCGGAGATCGAGCCCTTCAAGTCGACCTTCTTCGTGCTCCCCTGGAAGCGACACATCCTGCTCTTCGCCTGGTGGCTGCTGCTCTTTGGCGCATCGCTCTTCTGGTACCGCCCCTTCTGCCGCTACCTGTGCCCCCTGGGCGCGGCGCTGGCCCTGCCTTCGTCGATTCGCTTGAGCGGTCCCTACCGGCGCGACTTCTGCAGCAAGGGCTGCCAGATCTGCCCGAAGGGCTGCGAGCCGCGCGCCATTCGGAAGGATGGCTCCATCGACCCCCGCGAGTGCCTCAACTGCTGGGAGTGCGAAGCCAACTACAACGACGACGAGGTCTGCCCGCCCCTGGTGCAGATCCGGCGCAAGGGGCTGAAGGCGGCGAAGGCGGCGAAGGCCGCCTCCGCCCCCCCCGCGGCGCTGCTGGCGATGGCGTTGCTGGCCGCGGTGACGGTCCCGGCCACGGCCCAGGCTGAGCGGCGCCTGGTGGTGGGGGTGGACGCGCCGACCGTGCAGCAGACCCTGGACCTGGCCGCCGACGGCGACGTGGTGGTGCTGCCCGAGGGCACCTGGCCGGGGCCCGCGCGGGTGAGCCGGTCGGTGACCTTTCGGTCCGAGGGTGGGGTGCTGGACGGCGGCGGGGTGGGCACGGTGCTGTACGTCGCCGCGCCGGGCGCCCGGGTCTCCGGCCTCATCGTCCAGAACAGCGGCAGCGACCGCGCGGGGCCGGACGCCTGCATCTACATCGAGCCCGCCGCCATCTCCGCCGTGGTGGAGAAGTCGACGCTGACCGAGTGCCTGTTCGGCATCTGGGTGCACCAGGGCCAGGGCGTGCGGGTGGAGGACAACACGATCGCGGGGCGGGCCGACGTGCTCAACGCCAGCAGCCGCGGCAACGGCATCCACCTCTTCGACAGCGAGGAGCTGATCGTGCGCGGCAACCGGGTGACGGGCGCGCGGGACGGCGTCTACGTCTCCGCCACGCACCACAGCGTCATCCACGGCAACCGCCTGGAGGGCCTGCGCTACGGCATCCACTACATGTTCAGCTTCGACAACACGGTCAGCAGCAACCGCAGCTGCAGCAACACCACCGGCATCGCCCTCATGCAGAGCAGCCGGCTGAAGATCATCGACAACGTGGCCTGCGACAACGACCGCCACGGGATCCTCTTCCGCGACGTGCAGTACACCGAGGTGTCGGGCAACACGGTGGAGGGCAACGCCGAGGGCATGTTCTTCTTCAGCAGCCTGGACAACCAGATCGTGCGGAACCGGGTGGCCCACAACGTCATCGGCGCGCGGGTCTGGGCCGGCACGGAGCGCAACGTCGTCAAGGACAACGCGTTCATCGGCAACCGGCAGCAGATCTTCTACGTCGCCCGGGACGACCAGGAGTGGGGGGACGAGACCGGCGGCAACTACTGGAGCGACTACCTGGGCTGGGACCAGGACGGCGACGGCATCGGCGACCGCCCCTACCGGGTGGACTCGCTGCTCAGCAAGCTCATCTACGAGCACCCCGCGGCCGTGCTCCTGCTGCACAGCCCTACACTGGAGCTCTTGACCCGACTGCAACAACGCCTGCCCGCCCTGCGCGTGCCCACGATCATCGATCGCCATCCGCTGCCCTCGGCCCCGGGAGGCGAGCTGTGAAGCTGTCCGTCGACGGGATCTCCGTTCGCTTTGGGGCCGTCTTGGCGCTGTCGGGCATCGACCTGGACTTCCCCCCCGGGGAGGTGGCGGTGCTGGCGGGGCCCAACGGCGCGGGCAAGTCCACGCTGATGGCGGTGGTGTTGGGCCTGGTGGAGCCCGACACCGGGCGGCTGCTGGTGGACGGCGAGGACCTGGTGGCCGCCGGCGCCCGCGCGCACCGACGCTTCCGCGAGCGCATCGGCTACCTGCCCGAGGCCGTGGCCTTCGCCGAGAACCTCAGCGGGCTGGAGGTCATGCGCTTCTTCGCCCGCGCGCGCGGGGTCGGCAAGGCCCGGGTCCACGAGGTGCTTGAGAAGGTGGGCCTCAAGGAGGCCGCGCGGCGGGCGGTGCGCGGCTACAGCCGGGGCATGCGCCAGCGCCTGGGCCTGGGCATCGCCATCCTGCACGAGCCCGAGCTGCTCATCCTGGACGAGCCCACCGGCGGCCTGGACCAGCAGGGCCTCAGCACGCTGTGGGCGGTGCTGGACGAGTGGCGCAGCGCGGGCCGGCGGGTGCTCCTGTCCACCCACGACCTGGCCCTGATCGAGCGGCGCGCCGACCGCGTGCACGTGATCTCCGCGGGGCGCTTGAAGGCGTCGGGAACCCCGGACGATCTGCGGCGGCTGGCCGGCCTGACGATCCGCGTGCGGGTGGCCATGGACGACATGAAGCACGCCGAGACGTTGGCCGGCTCCCTCAGCCAGGACCTGGCCGTGCCGGTGGACCTGGGCGAGGACGAGATCGGCCTGTCGATCCCCTCGAGCTCGGTCTTCGCCGTCATCCGCGCCATGGACTCCGCGGGCGTGGCCGGCGTGCGGGTCGAAGAGCCCGGACTCGACGCCGTCTACGAGCGCCTTCTGGAGGCCCCATGACGTCCCGAGTCGCGCGCGCGCTGGTGATCCACGAGCTCCTGGAGCGGGTGCGGGACCGGTGGGTGATGGTCATCACCGGCCTCTTCGTCCTGCTGGCCTCGGGCATCGGCATGTACGGCCGGGCCGCGGAGGAGTCGGCGGCCGCCGTCGCCGCGCCCAGCCTGGTGACCCTCGCGGCCTTCCTGGTGCCCCTGGTGGCGCTGGTCCTGGGGCACGACGCCATCGTCGGCGAGCGCGAGCGGCACACCCTGGGCCTGCTCATGTCCCTGCCCGTGGGCCGGGGCGAGGTCCTGCTGGCGAAGTTCCTGGGCCGGGCCATGGCGCTGGCCATCGCCATCGTCCTGGGCATGGGCTCGGCGGCGCTGCTGGTGGAAGCAGGGCAGCGGGCGGTGCTGCTGTCCCTCATCGGCCCCACCATGCTGCTGGGCGGGGCCTTCCTGTCCATCGGCATGCTCGTCTCCACGGTGGCGAAGCGCCACGCGACCGCGGCCAGCCTGGCGGTGTCGGTGTGGTTCCTGCTGGTCTTCTTCTACGACCTGGGCCTGCTGGGCCTGCTGGTGGCGACGGACGGGGCGGTCTCCCAGGACGTCATCGCCGGCCTGGTGCAGATCAACCCGGCGGGGCTGTACCGTACGGGCCTGCTGGTGCAGCTCAGCGGGGCGACGGCGCTGGAGGAGATGGGCCTGGCCGTGGCGCTGCCTAGCACCGCGGTGAAGGCCGCGCTCTGGAGCGCCTGGCTGGCGGGCCCCCTGGTCATCGGCGGGCTGCTGCTGGGGCGCCGACGCGCCGTGACCGCGTAGCATGGTGACCATGAAGCGCTTCCTCCCCCTGATCGCCTGCCTGTTCCTGGTCGCCTGCGGCGGCTCCAAGACCTCCAGCGCGGACCAGAAGGCGCAGCCCGATGGCTTCGAGGGCAGCTCCTGCGCGGTCTGCGGCATGGTCGTCGACGAGCAGCCGCCCCCCCGCGGGCAGGTGCGCCACCGCGACGGCAGCCACCGATTCACCTGCTCTTTGGGCGACCTGCGCGCCTACGTCCAGGCCCCGAACCCCCTGGGCGATCCCACGGACATCTGGGTCGAGGACCTGGGCGCGGGCTGGCAGCCCGACGACTCCAGCTACGGGGCGCGGCCCTGGATCGCGGCGAGCGACGCGTCCTACGTCGTCGGCCTGGAGCGCCCGCGCGTGATGGGGCTGCCCGTCGCCAGCTTCAAGGAGCCGAGCGCGGCGGAGGCGATGAGCAAGGGTGAGGGCCGCAAGGTCGTCACCTGGGCCCAGCTCAAGGCGACGCCCTTCAGCGAGGCGCCCTGAGCGCGGGGGCGACCTTCGGGTAGAGGGCCTCAGGGCCGCCGGTCGACCGATCCCCTACAGGTAGGCCATCAACAGCCCGGGGTTCTCCAGCAGCTGCTTGAGGCGGCTGGTGAAGCGGGCGGCGTTGGCACCGTCGACGATGCGGTGATCGAAGGACGGGGACAGGTGCATCATGTGGCGGGGCACGATGGCGCCGTCCAGCACCATGGGCCGCTCCACGATCTTGTTTACGCCCAGGATCGCGACCTCGGGGTAGTTGATGATCGGCGTGGCGAAGAGGCCGCCGATGTTGCCGATCGACGTGATCGTGAAGGTGGAGTCGCTGAGGTCCGAGGGGCCGGCCTTGCCGTCGCGCACCCGGCTGGTCACCGCGGCGATCTCCTCGCCCAGCTCGGCGATGCTCAGGCCGGGGATGTTCTTGATCACGCTGACGAAGAGGCCCCGGGGGGTGTCCGTGGCCAGGCCGCAGTTGAAGTACTTCTTGTAGACGACCTCACCCGTGGTGTTGTCGAACAGCGCGTTGACCTCGGGGTGGTCCTGAAACGCGATCCACACCGCCTTCATGATGAAGGGCAGGTAGCTGACCTTGCTGCGGCCGGCCTGCACCAGCGCGGCGTTGGTGGTCTTGCGCAGGGCCACGAGGTCGGTCATGTCGACCTCGTCGACGTAACAGAAGTGCGGGATGGTCAGCGCCGAGCGCACCATCTGCTCGCTGATCTTGCGGCGCAGGCCGATCAGCTTGACCCGCTCCTCCGGCCCGCTGCCCGGGGGCACGGGGCTGTGGCTGAAGCCCAGGGACGCGCCACCCGACGCGCCCTGCGTGGGGGTGCTGCGGCCCTCGGTGAAGGCGACGACGTCGGCCTTGGTGATGCGTCCGCTGGGGCCGCTGCCCTGCACGCGCGCCAGGTCCACGCCCAGCTCGCGGGCGACGCGGCGGGTGGCGGGGGTGGCCAGGACCTTGCCGCCGGTGGAGGCCGCCGGAAGGGCGTAGGCCGGGGTCGACGCGCCGTTGGTGGGGGCCGCGGGGGCGGCCTTTGGGGGGGCGACCTTCGCGGGGGCGAGGGCCGCAGCCGCCTTCGCCGGAGCCGCCTTCGCCGGAGCCTTGGCCGGGGCCGGGGCCTCAGCGGAGCCGCCCTCGTCCAGCACCACGAACACGGAGCCGACCTCGATCACGTCGCCCTCGCCGCCGCGCAGGTCGGTGACGGTGCCGGCGCGGGGGCTGGGGATCTCCACCGTGGCCTTGTCGGTCATGACCTCGACCAGGGGCTGGTCCTCGGCCACCACGTCGCCCACTGCGACCTTCCAGGCGACGATCTCGCCTTCGACCACACCTTCGCCGATGTCCGGGAGCTTGAAGTTGAACATCTAGAAATCCACCGTGGTTTCAGCCGCCTCGAAGATCTTGAACGCGTCGGGCAGGTACTGGTTTTCGAGGGTGTAGGGGAAGGGGGTGTCGTAGCCGGTGACCCGGAGGATCGGCGCTTCGAGGTGCAGCAGCGCCTTCTCGGAGATGATCGCGGCCAGCTCGCCGCCGAAGCCGCAGGTGCGCGCGGCCTCGTGCACGATCACCACCCGGCCGGTCTTCTCCACGCTGGTCAGGATGGTCTCCTCGTCCAGGGGGACCAGGGAGCGCAGGTCGATCAGCTCGGCGCTGATGTTGTTCTCCGCCAGCAGATCGCAGGCCTTGCGGGCCTCATGCAGCATGGCGCCGTAGGTGATTACCGTGACGTCCGTGCCCTCGCGATCGACCGCGGCCTTGCCCAGGGGCAGCCGGAAGCCGTTGGGCTCGAAGTCGGCGCGGGAGGCGCGGTAGACGCGCTTGGGCTCGAGGAAGATCACCGGATCGGGGTCGTCGATGGAGGCCAGCAGCAGGCCGTAGGCCGTGTAGGGGTCGCTGGGCACCACCACCTTGAGGCCGGCGGTGTGCGCGAAGTAGGCCTCCGGGCTTTGGGAGTGGTAGTGGCCGCCGCGGATGCCGCCGCCGAACGGCGTGCGGATGGTGACGCCGCAGGGGTACTGCCCGCCCGAGCGGTACCGGAACTTGGCCATCTCGCTGACGATCTGGTCGAAGGCCGGGTAGATGAAGTCGCTGAACTGGATCTCCGGCACGGGCTTGAGGCCGTAGATCGCCATGCCGATGGCGGTGCCCACGATGCCGCTCTCACTCAGCGGGGTGTCGAAGACGCGGCCCTCGCCGTGCTTGTCCTGCAGGCCGTCCGTGGCGCGGAAGACCCCGCCGAACTTGCCGACGTCCTCCCCGAAGACGAAGACGTCCTCGTCCTCGCTCAGCGCGTGATCCAGGGCCGCGTTCACGGCCTGGATGATGTTCATTCGTGGCATCAGTCGACCGTTCCATCGGAGAAGCGCTTCAGGTGACGGAGCAGGGAGTCCCGCTGCTCGATCAGGCGCGCGTCCAGGGCTTCAAAGACGTGCTCGAAGAGGGTAGCGACCTGGGGCGGGCCCTCGGCCTGCAGGGCGGTCGCGGCGTCGCGGAGCTCCTGGCTCAGGGGGGTGGCCACGCTCCGGCGCAGGGCCGCCACGTCCAGGCCCTGAGCGGTGAGCCGGGCCTCGAGGGCGGCCAGGGGATCCCCGCCGGTGCGCCCGTCGATGATCGTCGCGCCGCCGCCGCTGCGGGCCCGGGCCGCCGCCTGGGCGACCTCCACCGCGATGCCGCTGACGTCGGAGCCATCCACCGTGGCCGACGCGATGCCGTAGCCCTCGGCCCGATCGGCGTAGGACTCGCCGCCCAGCCGCAGGGCGTCGGCCGCGGGATCGCCGGAGCTGCAGTAGTAGAAGATCACCGGCAGGGAGTAGACCCCGGCGAAGTTCATGGCGTTGTGCGCGTCCCCCGTCGCCGCCGCCGCCGGGCCGTACCAGGCCAGCACCACCGAGTCGTCGTTGCGGGCCTTCATGCCCATCGCCACGCCCACCGCGTGCACCAGCTGGGTGCCCATCAGGGAGCTGACGGAGACGACGTTGGCCTCCTTCGCCGTCACCTCGGCGCTGGACGCGTGGCCGCCGTGGGCCGACGAGGCCGCGCCCATGCGCTGGGCCAGCCAGTGGCGCACGGACACGCCGCGCTCGATCATCGACGCGCTGGAGCGCAGGTCGCCGAACAGCCAGTCCGAGGGGCGCAGGGCGGACATGGCCGCGAAGTGGTGGCCCTCCCGGCCCGTGGCGGCGGGCGCCAGGCTGACCATGCCGCGCCGGGCCAGCTCGCCCGAGAAGTCGTCGAGCACGCGGCTCCGCACCATGGAGGCGTGCAGCGAGCGCAGGTCCAGATCGTGGGTGGTCATGGGCTCGTCGCCGACGCTCTGCACGCTCATCGCAGGACCTCCAGGCGCTTGCGCCCCGCCGATTCGACCGGGGGCTGCCAGTCGTTGGCGCGCCCGGCCAGGTAGTCGCGGATGAAGTACTCCGCCGCCTTGTAGGAGCTGCGCACCAGGGGCCCCGAGGCCACGTACTGGAAGCCCAACTCCTCACCGATGCGGGCGTAGCGGTCGAACTGGGCGGGGGGCACGTACTCCTCCACCGCGATGTGCTTGAGGCTGGGCCGCAGGTACTGGCCCAGGGTGAGGAAGTCGACGTCGACGCCGCGCAGGTCCTGCATGCACTGCACGACCTCCTCCTCCGTCTCCCCCAGGCCCACCATGATCGACGACTTGGTCAGGGCGCCCGGCCGGGCCTCCTTGATCCGGGCGAGCACGGCCAGGCTCTGGTCGTAGCCGCAGCGGCCGTCCCGCACGGTCGGCGTCAGGCGGCGCACGACCTCGATGTTGTGGGCCAGGACGTCGGCGCCGCTGTGGGCCACGACGTCGACCAGGTCCAGCTGGCCGCGGAAGTCCGGGTGCAGGATCTCCACCTTGGTCTTCGGAGAAGCGGCGTTGACGGCGGCCACGCAGTCGGCGAAGTGGCGGGCGCCCTGGTCGGGCAGGTCGTCCCGGTCGACGCTGGTGACCACGATGTAGTCCAGGCCCATGGCCAGGATGGTGCGGGCCAGCTTCTGGGGCTCGTCGGCGTCCAGGGGCTTGCCATTCTTGTTGGTGTTCACCGCGCAGAAGCGGCAGCCCCGGGTGCAGACGCTGCCCATGACCATGAAGGTGGCCGTGCCGCCCTTCCAGCACTCGCCGATGTTGGGGCAGCGGGCCTCTTCGCAGACGGTGGACAGCTCCAGGCTGCTGCGCTGCTCCCGGATCCACGCGTAGCGCTCGCCGCCGGGCGGGCGGACCTTCAGCCACTCGGGCTTGCGCGCTCTGGGATCGATCGACAAGGGCGACTCCGTGGGGGAGCCACTTATATGCGCGAGGCCCTGCCCTCGCAAGGATGGGGGCCTGCGTGGCGCCCCCAAGGGGTTCTCGCGCGCGCGTGAGGGGGGCCGCCGGAGCTCCCCCCGGGTTGCTCAGTCGGCCTGCCAGGGGAAGCGGTGCACGCCGGTGTCGTCGACCTCGTCCTCGGAGAGGGTGTTCACGCCGCCGCAGGTGGGGGGCGGGGCGTCCATCCCCTCGACATCCGGCGCCGGCGACCGTTCCAAGGGGATCACGCTGCAGTCGGCCTCACCGGTCCAGCACAGGTCGGGGCCGAGCATCGCCAGCAGCTCGGGGCGCAGGGGGGCCGGCGGGGGCGGGGCGGTGTCGCTGGGGTCGGCGTAGGGCGGGAGCGGGGGCGGCGGACCCGGCGGGAGCAGCGCGTCGTCGCCGAAGTCCGCGTGCGGCGGCTCGGGGGGCAGGGGGGCCCCCAGGACGCCGTCGTCGAGGGGGGCGTGGGGCGGCTCCTCGTACAGGGCGTCGGCGAAGGCGTCGGGGTCGAAGAAGGCGGTGGGGGGCGCGCTCTCGGGCCAGGTGCAGGCGGAGTTGAGGCGGATCCAGTTGATCTCCTCCACGCCGATGCGGTCGGACGGGCTCAGGCCGGCCATGTTGTCCAGCAGGTCGCTCAGCGTGGAGGAGCGGGGCAGGCCCTGGTAGGCGTGCACCAGGGTGTCCAGGTCCAGGGAGACGTCCTCCACGCCGCAGTACAGCTCGTCGGTGGAGGGGGCGTCGGTCTCCACGACGTAGGCGACGTGCCGGCCGTAGAGCCCGAGCCGGTCCAGCTCCAGGCGGTCCACGGAGCCGCCGAGCAGGCTCAGGCTGTTCCCGATGGCCGCGAAGCCGGTGCCCTCGCTGAGGTGCAGGGCCCGGGGGGACCAGCGGTTCTCGAAGATCGGCTCACCCCGCCAGCCGAGGACCTGCTCGCTGCGGCGGCTCATGGACTGCAGGTCGATGCGCGCCACCCCGTGGAAGTCGGTGACGAAGAGGTCGCCGGCCGCCGCCGTCAGGTCCCAGATGTAGTCGAAGCGCGAGGAGTAGCCCCGCTCGTCGCCCCGGGCGCCGTCTCCCACCACGCGCAGGGCCGCGCTGCACTGCCAGACCGGGCACTCGAAGACGGAGTTCTGGCGGGCGACGAAGACCCGGTGGTCCGACTCGCGAATCGCCAGGGCGCTGGCGCGGCCGGGCACGGTGGTGTCCGGGCTGGTGAGCACCGGCCAGTCCAGCAGCTCCACCCACTGGCCGTCGGAGTCGCGCCACCAGACGGCGTCGCCCCCGCTGAGCGCGTGCTCGCCCAGGACGAAGAGGCCCCAGGAGCTGAGCTCCAGATCCGCGAGCTCCACCGCGTCGGCCGGCGCCGGGACCAGGACCGCGTTGCCCGCGCCGCCGCTCTGGCACTGGATGGAGCCGACGAGCACGCAGACCACGCCGCCGTGGGCCGTCACCCGGCTCGGCGTGCCGTAGGTGGCCAGGGTCTGCTCGATCGTGCCGGTCTGCAGGTCCACGGAGTGCAGGCGACCCAGCGCGGGCTGCCCGGCTTGGGTCGGGACCGACGACGTCATCCAGGCCGTGCTGCCGTCGACCGCGCCGTGCTGGAACTCCTCGGCCAGCGAGGTGTCCAGCGGGGTCATCGCGCCCTCGGGCAGCCAGGTATGCAGCCAGGTGTGCTCCTCGGGCCCCGTGTCCCACAGGTCGAGCAACAAGGCCGCAGCGTTGCCCTCGCGGTGCGGGCCGTCGAAGTTGAGGGGGCGCTCCTCGGCCAGCTGGGCGTGGGGCTGCTCGGGCACCAGGACCTCGGCGACGAACTCGGCGTGGGCCTCCGACGTGGCCTCCTCCTCGTGCTCGAAGGTCTCGAAGCTGTGCACGCAGAAGTCGCTCGTGCCCAGGTACTTCGCGTCGATCGTGAGGTAGGGCGGGTCCAGGTAGGGGAAGGACCCGTTGCTCGTGGCCGCGCAGTAGTCGGTGTTCAGGGAGCCCGTGGCGTCGTGGGCGACGATGTGGTGGGCCATCTCGTGGGCGATGACGCTGAGCTCGTCGGGATCCCAGGTCTCCAGGCCGATGCGGTCGTTGCGGTAGTTGGCGATCCCCGCGTTGTCCGGCCACACGAACTTGAGCTGCGGGTAGGACCAGGGCGTGGACAGGGCCGCGTTGTAGCGGTCGATGATGTCGTGCGCCCCCTCCCAGACCATGCCCACGGGCTGGCCCGGATGGCTGGTCCCCACGACGACGTCGAAGGGGCCGACCAGGGTGTTGGCGCCGCTCGCGGTCAGCTGCTGGCTGGCGAAGGCGTAGGTGCCCGAGCCGGGGCTGACGCGCAGGTCGGCGTCCTCCATCTCGTACTCCACCTCGTAGGTCTCCTGAGCGTCGATCCACCAGCGGGACGTGGTGGCCCGAAAGCACCCCGAGCCGTCGGTGACGTCCTGGGCGACGGTCTGCCAGACCCCGAGCCGCGCGGCGCGCACCGTCACCGCGACCCCGGCCAGGGGGATGTAGACGCCCAGGCTGGTGCTGGCGGAGCGGGTGTCGATGACCGACATGCAGCCCTCGACGGTGTGCCCGGCCGCTTGCGCCGCGGTGGGCGTCAGGGCGGTGAGGGTGAGGATCCAGAACAGGTACTTCATGACGGCCTCCCGGGTTGGCCGACGCGCCGAACCCAGGTTCATTGAAGGTCGTGGGGGCCACCCGCTGTGTTGCAGGTGTGCAACAAGCTCCGGATTGGGGCGGCTGGGCGCCTCAGGGGCGGCTCGGGGGTGCAAGGCTTGGGGACACAGCATGCTGCGCTCCGCGTCGACGGGGGCCGGAGGGAGGGGTCGATGAGCGGTCGGGAGGAGAGCGAGGGCAGTCAACGGGGGGCGCTGCTCGGCCTGGTGCGGGCCTACGGCAGAGCGGTGGCAGGCGGCTTGGTCGGCTGCATGACGCCCTTTCTGCTCCTCCTGCTGGGCATCGTGGTCCAGGTCGTGGTCTGGCCGGACGGGCCCCGCAAGCTCTCCGTGGGACCGATCGCCCTCCTGGGGCTCATCGGCGCCGTCGCCGCGGTGCTGCTGACGGCGGAGGCCCGCGCAGCGCTGATCCCCGCGCTGGAGCGCTGGACGATGAAGGCGGAGGAGGGGCTGCTCCTGGTGGAGTTCTCGCCGAAGCTGGACGTCAGCGACGTGGTGCGGCAGGCGGTGGAGATCGACGGGATCGTGCACCACCTCAAGC
>CALCXL010000201.1 GCA_937907595.1 uncultured Pseudomonadota bacterium | reverse complement strand
CCTCCGCCGTGAGGCTCGGGCCCCCCTCCCCCAGCTTGCCGATGGCCGTCTCCAGCCCGAACAGCGCGGTGACGCCTCCGCCCAGGGTGCTCGTGCGCGTGAGCGCCGTGTTTGCCCGGGTGTCCGCCGACGCGTCGTGCACGATGTGGATCGTCACCAGGTCGCCGACGTTGCGCGCCTTGCGGGGCGCATACGGCGATCCGCCGGTGTAGTTGAAGCCGCCGTTGGCGTTGACCAGCTCGGGCGCCACGAAGGCGGCGGGCTCGTAGTCGGGGTTGCCCGACCAGTTGCGGGCCACCGGCGCGCAGCCGGCCAACAGCAGACTCAGGATCGCAACGAGCATCCTCATGGCGTGCTCCCCAGGTTGGTGGCTGCCATGGGCAGGGCGCCCACCAGCTCGACGGTCTCG
This sequence comes from uncultured Pseudomonadota bacterium, assembly GCA_937907595.1. Classification (GTDB taxonomy): domain Bacteria; phylum Myxococcota_A; class UBA796; order UBA9615; family UBA9615; genus CALCXL01. The sequence goes on along the minus strand of CALCXL010000201.1, from coordinate 3,071 downwards.
GGCGAGGTCAGCACCCCGTACACCGTGGTCTTGGAGTCCAGGGCCAGCGCCTCCACCAGGTCGCCCACCTGGGCGTCCCGCTTGAGCAGGCCCGGCGCGGTCACCCGCAGGCTGCCGCTGGCGATGACCAGCATCACCGGCTGGTTCCGGCGGGCGTCCATGCGCTCCTCCAGGTCGGACTCACGCAGGAACTGGTTGAGCCCCAGGTCGCGCTTGACCTGCCGCCCGATCAGCTGGTCGTCGCTCATGAGCACCCCCCGGGGCAGGCTGGCCACGTCCCGCTGGGCGAGCCCAAGATCGCCGGGGCGCACGACGTCGCCGCGGTTGATGATCCCCTGGGTGACGGGCACCTCCACGTAGGCCGCGATCTCCGCCAGCGCCGTGAGCGTGCCGACGCTGCGGCCGTCGACGCTCACGTCGATCTCCGCGGCGACGCGCCCCAGCCAGTCCTCGTCGCCGTCGGCACGGACCCGCAGGACGGCGCCCTCGGGCACGTCGACGTTGCCGCGCGTGCTCAGGCCGTGCAGCTCGAGCGAGACCACCGAGTCCGGCAGGGCGCGGCGGGCGGCCGCCTCCATGGCGGCGCGCACGGCGTCGTCGCCTCCGGCGTGGGCCAGGCCGGGGAGCAGGAGGGCCATCGTGGCCGCGAGGAATCTCATGTTCGCTCCTGGGGTAGCGGGTCGCCCCGTCCTGGGGCCTTGGGCCGTCCTGGCCATCACCGCGTTGCTCCGGCGGGGCGGCCCATCCTGGGCCTCGGGCCGTCCTGGCCGTCTCCGCGCTCCCTCGTTGGGCGGCCCCCTCCTGGGGGTCCAGGCCGTCCTGGCCTCCGCCGCTCCCTCGCCCACGGGCGGGACCCGGGGGTCCCGCTACTTCAACTGGTTGGTCGCCTGCAGCATCTCGTCGGCGGTCTGGATCGCCTTGCTGGTCAGCTCGTAGGAGCGCTGGGCCATGATCATGGCGATCAGCTCCTCCGCGACGTCGACGTTGCTGCCCTCGAGCACGTTCTGCAGCAGCTCACCCGAGCCGTCGTTGCCCGGCGTGCCCACGGTGGCCTCGCCGCTGCGCTCGTTGGCGCGGTACAGGCCGCCGCCCAGGGCCTCGAGCCCCGCCACGTTGGCGAAGCGCGCCACCTGGATCTCGCCCACCTGCTGGCTGTCCTGGCCGGGCACGTTCACCGAGACGATGCCGTCCTTCGCGATCGTGACGCTGGTGCGCTCCTGGGGCAGCTGGATTCCGCCGGCCAGCCTGAAGCCGCCGGGCAGCGCCAGGTTGCCCTGGTCGTCCGCGGTGAAGTTGCCCAGGCGCGTGTAGAGCTGCTCGCCGGCGGCGTCCTCCACCACGAAGAAGCCGTCGCCCTGGATGGCCACGTCGGTCTCGCTGCCGGTGCTGACCACGGCGCCGTTCCCGAAGTCGCGCCGCAGGGCCGCCGTGCGCGTCCCGTGCCCCACCTCCACGCTGTCGTTGCGCTGGACGCCCGCCGCGGTCTCGCCGCCTCCGGTGCGGACCTTTTGGTAGTACAGGTCCTCGAAGTCCGCCCGGCTCTTCTTGAAGCCGTTCGTGTTCACGTTCGCCAGGTTGTTGGCGATGTTGTCGATGCGCAGCTGTTGGGCTTCCATGCCCGTGGCCGCGGTGAAGAGTGCGCGCATGCGGGCTCCTTGCTAGCGGTCGATGTGACCGACTGTGTTGAGCTGACTGTCCAGATCGGAGCTTGTCTCCAAGCTCTTCTGGAAGGACTCGTAGTAACGGGACAGGGCGATCATCTGGGTCAGCGAGTCCACCGGGCTGACGTTGCTGCCCTCCAGATGGAACTGCTGCAGGCTGCCGCCGACGACGGTGACCTTCTGGCCTTCGGCGAGCTGGAAGCGGTTGCCAGCGACCTTGTGCAGCCGCTCGATCTCGGTGACGTCGGCGACGGCGATGCGCCCGCGGTCCTGCCCGTCGACCCGGACCTTGCCCTGCTCGTCGATCTCGAAGCCCGCGTGCCCCACCTGCAGGGGTTCGCCCTTGTCCGACAGCACCGCCTGCCCCGAGCGGGACACCAGGATGCCCTCGGCGTCGACCTGGAAGGAGCCGTCGCGGGTGAGCTCGACGCCCCCCACCGTCCCTTCGGCTTCCAGTTGGAAGAAGCCCAGGCCCGTCAACGCCAGGTGGCTGGCCGAGCCGGTCTCCTGCAGGGAGCCCTGGGTGAAGTCGGTGTGCATGCCGTCCAGCGACGCCCAGGCGTTGGCCAGGCGCTGCTCGGACTCGTCGCCGTTCGCAGCTCCGTCGGGGGCGTGCAGCGTGAAGGCCGCTCGGTCCGCCTTGAAGCCGGTCGTGTTGACGTTCGCGAGGTTGTTGGAGAGCACATCGAGCGCCTTCAGCGCCCGGGCTCCGCCGGTCATCGCGGGATAGATTTCGCGTCCCATCCTAAAGTTCCTCTCGGTCGCGTCGATACGGATGCAGAGGCCGTGCCAGGACGCCGCAGTGGGCGACGTCGTGCTCCATGGGCCGATCCTCCCTCCCCCGCTCACGCCGATCGTCAAGGCTCCGACAGGCGTCTGTCACCCGGGTCGTCGCCTCGCTGACGGTGCTCCCCGGATCCGATGGGCTACCCTCAGGCGGTGGCACTCACGCGCGCCGATCGAGGCTCCCTGGCCGCTTCGGCCGCCCTCACGCTCGGCTTCCTGGCCTTGGCCTGGCGGTGGTTGGGGGTGCAGGACCTGCCCAGCGGCGGCCGCGACGAGTTCTTCATCCTCGAGCTGGCCACGGACCTGGCCTTTCGCCTGGGCCGCGGACCCCTGGGCGACCTGGGCCACTTCGTCTTCGGCGACTACTACCCACCGCTGGGCCGCCTGCCCGGCGTGATCGCCCTGGCGATAGGCGCCGACTACGCCGCCACGGTGGCCAGCCAGTGGGTCTGGGTGCCGATCGCGGTGGGCGGGGTCTGGTGGGTCGGCCGGCGATTGGGCGGACCCCTGGCGGCCTTCGCGGCGGTGGGATTGTTCCTGGCGGGGCCCGGCGTGGCCGATTGCCTGCACCACTTCGAGACCAACCTGGGCCACATGGCCGCGGCCTCGGGTGCCCTGGCCGCC
>CALCXL010000200.1 GCA_937907595.1 uncultured Pseudomonadota bacterium | reverse complement strand
ACTCCCTGGGCATGAAGCAGCGCCTCGGCATCGCGCAGGCGCTGCTGAATCGGCCTCCGCTGCTGCTGCTGGACGAGCCCACCAACGGGCTGGACCCGGCGGGCATGAAGGAGGTCCGGGGGCTCATCCACCAGCTCCAGGCTGAGGAGGGCTTGACCGTGTTCGTGTCCTCGCACCTGCTGTTCGAGATCCAGGAGCTGTGCACCCGGGTGGGCATCATCCAGAACGGCCGCAAGGTGGCCGAGGGCACCACCGCCGAGCTGCTCGCCGACGGTGAGACCCTGGAGGACTGCTTCCTGCGCCTGACGAGCGGCGCCGACGCGGAGCAGATCCGATGAGCCGCCCCAAGATCCCGATGCTGGGCCTGTGCATGGCCGAGTGGCGCAAGGCGAAGGGCCGGGGCCTGGCGCCGGCGGTGCTCCTGTTCGGCGCGCTGCACGGCTTGATGGGCCCGGCGGTGCTCAAGGGCCTGGAGCTGCTGAACAACAAGACGATGGGCACCGACAAGGACCCCTTCGACTTCCTGGCCGGCGCCGACGCCGCGCTGCAGATGGCGGCGTTCCCGGTCAACGGCTTCGCGCTGCTGCTGCTGGCGTCGATCCTCTGGGCGGAGGACTTCAGCCTGGGCACGCTGGCGATGGTCTTCGTTCGGCCCGTGGCGCGCTGGCGCATCTTCGCGGCGAAGGTCCTGGTCAGCTGGGGCATGGGGCTGGCGAGCCTGACCCTCGCCCTGGTCATCGGTGCGGCGCTGGGCCTCGTGCTCTTCGGCACGACCTTCGAGCCCGAGGCGCTCAAGGGCATGGTGTTCGCCGGCTGGATGGCCGACATGGAGGGCGTTGGCGCCCGCATGCTGCGCATCTTGGGGGGACTGGCTGCGGCGACGCTGCTGATGGGGCCGGGCTTCATGCTATGCGCCCTCTGCGCCAACGTCAGCCGGTCGCCGGTGCTGACCCTCTTCGCCACGCTCTTCCTGCTCGTGGCCGACTTCTTCGTGTTCCTGCTGCTCAAGGGCTGGCAGGCGGCGAAGCTCGACGGCGGGGAGACCGCAGGCAAGGCGGCCGAGTGGACGCTCTGGTCGGGTCGCGGGCTCTTCGCCCGGCACAGCGCCGTGGAGCCCTGGGCCGACATCGGCCAGCTGATGGCGCCGACGCTGCTGGGGGTGGCGGTCTTCGGCGGCCTGGCGCTGCTGATGTGGACCCGCCGCGACGTGACCTGATCGTTCGAGAGCTCCGCCGCGTCGCCCCGTCAGCGCTTGAAGCGGCTCGTCTTCGCTCCGCCGACGACGTAGACGCCGGGACGCAAGGGGGCCACAGCGCCGCTGATCGACGTCTGCACCGGCGCGCCCAGGGCGGTCCACCCGCTGGATCCCTGCTCGTAGACCGACGCAGAGGAGCTCCCGCCCACCACCACCCGCGGACCGTCGGCGAGGATCGTCTCCACGGCGTACTGGTCGGCCCGCTCCTCCAGCAGCTGCGTGGTCCAACGGCCGTCGCTCCCGCGGCGCGCGACGTGGGGCCGGTAGCGGGCGACCTTGCCGTAGTTCTTGTGCCAGCCGTCGCCGAAGAGCAGCTCGGCCCGCCCGTCCCCGTCCAGGTCCCCGGCCCCCACCGCCCGCACGCCCCGCAGGGTGGGCACCGGCTCGACCGTGCCGTCCTCCTGGATCACCCGCAGATCGCCGTCGGCGTCGGGCGTGTCCCCGTACATGCGGCCCACGGCCACCTCCGGCCGGCCGTCCCCGTCGAAGTCGGCCACCGCGCGCGCCGCGCCCATGCGCACGCTGTGTCCCTCCTGCCAGCCGGCCAGGCCGCCGTCCCGCCGCACCACGGCGCCGCCCACGTCAAAGCGCGAGGTGTAGGCGGCGGCGTAGACATCGAAGGTGCCGTCGTCCCGCGGCCAGGGGGCCAGGCTGCTGGCCTGGTTGCGCTCGCCCCGGGAGGTCCAGAGGATGCGCGCCAGCACGGCCTTGCCGGTGCGCTCGATCAATACGATCTCCAGGGGAGCGTCCACCGCGCCCCGCCCCACGCCGAACGAGGCCACCACCTCCTCCCTCCCGTCGCCGTCCAGATCGTGGGCCATCCAGGCCTGCAGCACGCCCTGGGCCTCGTAGTGGCCGACCTCCCGCGGCGCGGCCGCGTCGTCGGCCCAGCTCCCCCAGCGCAGGGCCCGGCCGGTGCCGACGAACACGATCGGCGTCCCGTCGCCGGTGAGGTCGGCCACGAGCACCCGATCGACCGACTCCAGGGGCGGCAGCTCGGCCGCGCCATCCACGGGGCGCGACGCGGGGGTGGGCGCCGGCGGGGGCGTGGGGCGTGGGGTGGAGACGTCGCCGGCCCGAACCCCGCTCAGGCCGCCGCGCTTCGGCTCCGTCGGCGCGTCCTCGGCCGAGCAGGCGATCATCGACAGGGCGAGCAGCGCCAGGGGCAGCTTGCTGGCCGCGCCGCCGACGTCGCGCACCCAGGTGGGCAGGGCGATGCCCGTGAGCCGCGCGCGGAGCGCCTCCATCAGGGCCGCGCCCCGCGCCTCGGGCACCTCGAAGTGCGCGGTGCCGGCCACGCGGTCCAGCTGGTGCAGGTAGTAGGGCTTGATGCCGACGTCCACGAGTCCTTCGAACAGGGCCACCAGGACCTCCTCGTCGTCGTTCACGCCGCGCAGGAGCACGGCCTGGTTGAGCAGGGGCAGGCCCGCGCGCTGCATGCGTCGACATGCCTCGATCGCGGCCGGGTGGAGCTCCCGCGGGTGGTTGAAGTGGGTCACGATCCAGGGCTGCAGGCGGCCTGCGGCGAGGCGGTCGACCAGGGCCGGCGTCAGGCGCTCGGGGAGGACCACCGGCACCCGGCTGTGCACCCGCAGCCGACGCAGGTGGGGGATGGCGTCCAGGCGATCGAACAGCCGGAACAGCGCCGCGTCGGGCAGCGTCAGCGGGTCGCCGCCGCTCAGGATGATCTCCGACAGGGAGGGGTCCTGGGCGATCGCCTGCAGCGCCGCGTCCAGGCCGCCTTCGCGGAGCTCGTCGTAGGGGTAGGCGCGCCGAAAGCAGAAGCGGCAGTTCACTGCGCAGGCGCCCGTGACCACCAGCAGGGCGCGGCCGGCGTACTTGTGGACCAGCCCCGGCGCGGGGTGGTGGTCCAGATCGCCCACCGCGTCGGCGACGAAGCCGGGCACGGCCTGCAGCTCGTCGGGGTGCGGGAGGACCTGGCGTAGGATCGGGTCGTTCGGATCGCTCGGATCGGCCAAGGCCAGGTACCCCGCGGGGACGCGGAGCGCGAACTCGTCCGCCGCGCGCAGGGAGCTGCTCAGCTCCTCGTCGACGAAGCCCGCCCGGGCGCCGAACGCGGTCGGGTCGGGGGACGCCGCCGCCAGGGCCGCCTGCCAGGGTTCACGCGCGCGGGACTCGGCCATGCACTCCCCTGGCTCGGGGGACCGTGGCGTGCGAGCATCCCGCCATGCCGACCACCCGCTTGTTCGTGACGATCCTGCTGTTGTTCCCCGCCGCCGCCCAGGCCGAGACCTGGGTGGTGGACCCTGCAGGAGGCGGCGACTTTACCACCATCACCGACGCGCTCACCGCGGCCAGCAGCGGCGATGTCGTGCAGGTGGGGCCGGGCGCCTACGTCGAGGACCTCAACTTCCTCGGCAAGTCGGTGGAGGTGATCGGGCTGGGCGGATCCGCCGCGACCTCGCTGGTGGGCACGGGCGGCGCCGATCCCGTGGTGCGCATCTCCAACGGAGAGGGCGCCGGCACCCTGCTGCAGGGCTTCGACATCTCCGGGGGCAACACCGCCACGGACACCTACTTCGGCGGCTGCGTGCACGTCAGCGGCGCCGACCCGACCCT
>CALCXL010000199.1 GCA_937907595.1 uncultured Pseudomonadota bacterium | reverse complement strand
GACAACGAAACGGCCCCCCCAGCGCCCCAGTCCGACCCATTTCCAACGAAGGTGCCGGACCGACGGAGGAATCGATCTACGCGTCGCTGAAGAAGTTCACGGCGACTGCGCCCCCGCCGAGCGTGAGGCCCGAGTTCGACGCAAACGTGGCGTCGCTCAGCAGCAGGCCGTCCCCCACCTCCGCATGGATGCCTCCGCCTTGGGCGGATGCCGGCCGACTCGCTGTCGGCGGGGTCTCCGAGAACGCGGGGCGACGAGTCACACGCTCGGCCCGCAGGAGAGACGGAAGAACGCCCAGCCCAGCGAAAGGACCCGGGCGTTGGCTGCTCCCTGGAACATGCGTGGAATCCTAACCCTGCTCCTCCTTCTCGCCGCGCCGGCCCGGGCCGCCGGTACCTTCCCGAACGACGTCGGCATCGAGAAGGGCAAGATCCAGCCGGCGGGCGGCGCGCTGAGCGATGAGCAGCGAGCGGTGTTCGGTGCGCTGCGCCATGGCGAAGACCTCGAAGGCCTGCACTTCGTCGGGGTCCGGGTCCTCGGCTGGAAGAAGCTGGGCGAGCGCTACGTCTCCGAGGTCCAGCTGCTCGAGCTTCAGGTGCAGCCCCGGATGGATGTGGTGGAAGGCGACCTCGTCTTCCTCGGCAACTACCCCGGGGGAGGCGCCATGTGGGTGCAAGACCTCGAACTCACCGGCGCGGAGGAGGGCAGCGGGTGGGTGCATGCCAGGCGCACGAAGCACCGCTTCCTGGTGGACGGCTTGCTGCCTCGGCAGCCGCGCCGCTTCGTCGCCCTCTGGCTCGACTTCGCCGCGGGGCGGCCGGCGCGGCCCGTCACGCTGCTGCGCGGGCCCGCGCCCGGCCTGGTGCACGGGGTGGACCCCTGGGTCTTCCTGAACGGAGACGAGGTCGCGGACGTCTTCGCCTTCACCTCGCTGGGGGCGATGCCCGTCGACACGGGGATCCACGCGACCGCCTGGGAGCGAGCGCGTCGGAGGGCCGCGCGGCTCGCCGATCTGCCCGAGGACCAGCGCAGCCGACTGGCCTACGCGGAGCAGGCAGCCGTGCGGCGGCGAGCCGGCCCCCTGGACCGGTGGTTCTTGGAGGTGGCCCGCGCCATGGCCGCGGCGGACGGCGCGTCCGACGACGCCGCCCTGGGTTGGCTGAGCTGGGCGCTGCAGGACTGGGAGGCAGCGAGCGGTCCGCTCCTCCGGGCCTCGGCCGCCCGGCCCGACGATCCCGTGACGGCGGTCCAGGCGGGGCAGGCGCTGCTGCAGACCGGTCGCCTGGACGAGGCGTGGGCCCTGCTGGAGCCCTGGATGGCCGCGCGGCATGCGCCCGCCCTGGGGCTGTGTCGGTCCCTGGCCGACGACGAACCCGAGCGCGTGGAGGACTGCGCCCACTGGACGGGCCCGCGGGAGCAGCGCCAGGCGGCGCCCCTGGACTTCGCGGCCTGGGACGAGCTCCAGCGATGGCCGTCGCCCGGCCGCGTCACCTCGTTCGGAGAGGTCCGAGTGTACGAGCGGGGCGATCCGGAGGCAGACCCCGCGTTTCGCATCGAGGTGGACCTCGGCCCGACCGACGCGGAGCAGCTGCTCGTGCACTACAACCCGCCTGGGGCCAGCTGGCTCACCGCCAAGGCGACCGTGCACGGCGCGGGCACCTACGCCGTCAACGTGACGTTGCAGCGCTACGACACCACCTACTTCTGGTGCGAGCTGCGCCGGGGCAACGACCGCCTCGACAGCTACTCCAGCCGCAGCGACGCACTACGGATCGAGGGTCCCTAGGCGGTCCGTGGATCTACGACGGTGAGTGCGCTGTGATTGCGGTGGCCAGTCCCATCGATCCGAAGAGCGCGCCGGGCCGTCCGTGCCTGCGTTGGCCGAGGCCAGAATGTTGACCTCCGGCGGGAGGCAACGCGACGGAGCGATCCGGACGGCTTGCGACCTGGCCTGATCGGCGCGACCGCAGCGGCTACAGTCCTGGGCATGGGCCTTCGCCAGATCGCCGCGCGGTGGACGCGCCAGCCGCCGACCACGCTGCCCGTGGACCGGGACGACTTCCACCGCCTGCCGCAGGTCCTCGCGGAGCTCGGCGTCGACGTCCCTCCATTCGACCCCCGCCCCCTGAGCACCGCCGACTCCAACCTGCGCCGCTGGCTCGCGGAGCTGCGGGTGGCGGTCCACGACGCAGGCGCGGCCGTCGTCATCGAGCCCCCGGAGCCCGAGCTGGTGGAGCTGCTTCGCGCCCTGGCCCAGCACGTCGACCCGCACAACGAGGCCCTGCTCCTGCGGCTGCTCGGCGCCCTGACCGGCGGCGTCTTCCGGGGGCCCCACACCTTCCACCTGGACGTCGCCAACGCCTGCAACGTGAACTGCAAGTACTGCTGGTTCCACTCGCCGCTGAGCAAGAACCGCAAGGACATCGCCGACTTCGGCAGCGAGTGGCGCCAGGAGATGGTGGCGTGGGACACCTTCGCGGCGCTGGTGGACGACCTGGCTGAGCTCGGCACGACGGAGGACATCCTGCTGTCGGGCAAGGGCGAGCCGCTGCTGCACCCGCGCTGCCTGGAGATGGTGGCCTACATCAAGGCGCGCGGGCTCGGCACGACGCTGTTCAGCAACGGCGTCCTGGTGCGGGAGGAGGCGCGGCAGGCGCTGGTGGAGCATGGCTGCGATCTGCTGTACGTCTCGCTGTCCTCCGCGTCGCACCCCGTCTACGAGGCGATCCACCCCGGACACCCCGGACAGGAGCTCGACGAGGTCCTCGACAACGTGCGCGCCCTGACCGAGCTCAAGCGGTCGCGAGGCCGCAGCACGCCGCGCGTGATGATGGTGGACGTGCTGTGCAACTCGAACGCCCACGAGGCGCTGGCGTTCTACGAGCAGGCCCGGGCGATCGGCGCGGAGCACGTCCGCTTCCAGCTCCAACACGTGCAGGACTACAGCCGCGAGCTGCAGCTCCGCGCCGACCAGGTCGAGCCCCTGCGCGCCGCCATCGCCGAGGCCCAGCGGCGCGCCGACGCGGGCGGACCCACCATCGTCGACAACATCCACTACCAACTGGAGACGCTTGACGTCGCCACCGGCCGGTGGGGGCACGCGCGCACGCCGGACGAGGGCTGCTACGTGGGCTGGACCTTCTCCCGCTCGTGGACCAACGGCGATGTGTCCTTCTGTTGCTCCCCGAAGGTGGTGGACTCGCTGCGGGACAAGCGGTTCGGCGCCATCTGGACCGGGCCGGACTACAGCGCCTTCCGCAACGCCGCCCGGTACCTCCAGGCCAACGGGGCGGTGACGTTCCGCAACGGGGCGCCGCTGTTGGGCGATCACTGCGCGGGCTGCCCCAACTACGAGGGCGTGGGCAAGCTGGCGGGAGACCTGGAGCGCTACGGCCTGAGCCGGTTCGTGCGCGGGCGCGACGGCGAGCGGCTGCGGGCGACGGACGGGTAGAGGGGGAGCCGGACCCTGCGCGAACCTCAGGTCGCCGCCTCCTCCTCGTCGGCCGCTTCGTCCCGGGCTGCGAGCGGGTCGTTGCGATCGCTCCTTCTCACCCCGCCAGCCACGCCGCCAGCGGCGTCCAGTACATCCCGTGCCAGCCCTGCTCGAGCAGCTCCGCCGCGCCCTCGGGGATGGCGTCGTGGGTCAGCGTCAGCCGGGTCCCCTCCCCCTCCGCCGCAAACTCGAACGTCACCAGGCTGAAGGTGCCGGCGGGCCACTCTGCGGAGCGCCAGGCCTGGACGATCCGCTGGCCGGCGGTGATCTCCACGTTCCGGCCGAGGATCTTCCCCCCGAAGGCCGACCACGCTTCCCCCGCCGCGGCGCCGATGTGGGCCGGCTGGCCCGTGAAGGCCGAGTGGTCCTCGGAGCGCGCGATGGCGTTGAAGAGGCGGTCGACGGGGGCGGAGAAGGTGCTCGAGCAGGCCGGGCTGCTGCAGCGGACGAAGGACGGACGCCTGCACCGCTGCACCATCAACCGCGAAGGCGTCGACGGCGCCCGCGCCTTCCTCACCGACCTGCGCGCATTCTGGGAGTCGAATCTGGACCAGCTCGCAGCCTTCCTGGAGACCGACGATGGCTGATCTGGACTTGAACCTGGAGCGCCACATCGCTGCCTCCCCCCAGCGCGTTTTCGAGGCATGGACACGTCCTCAGCTGCTGATGCAGTGGTGGGGCCCGCCGGGCGTCACCTGCCCCGGGGCCCTGATCGACCTGCGGGTGGGCGGCCCCTACGCCATCGCCAACCTCACCCCGAAGGGCACGGTCTGGATCCGGGGCGAGTTCGAGGTCATCGAGCCGCCGACGCCTGATGATCCCCCACATCTCTCCCCGCCCCTCCTGACGCGCCCCCTGGTCCCT
>CALCXL010000198.1 GCA_937907595.1 uncultured Pseudomonadota bacterium | reverse complement strand
CGGAGCTGTCGTCGTCGTCCACGGCGTCGTCGTCGTCGGAGCTGTCGTCGTCGTCACCGACCGCGGGAGCGGAGTCCCAGTCGATGGTGAAGACCCAGTCCACGGCCGCGCCTTCCCAGCACAGCACGCCGATCTGGTGCTCGCCGCCGGCCAGGTAGGGGCCGTCGGTCTCGACGGGGTCGAAGCCGAACTCGTAGCCCTGGGCGAGCAGCTGGTTGGGGTCGACGTCGGGCACGAAGACGTTGAAGTCCATGTCCGTGTTGGTGCTGCCGGTCCAGGTCAGCGTGTACGTGGCGTTGCCGCCGCAGGTGTAGCCGATGACGAACCAGTCCTCGTCGCCGGTCCAGCCGTCGCCGTCGTTGCTGCACGTGGTGGCGCTGCCGGTGATGACCACGTCGCCGTCGGCCTTCTTCAGCACGTTGTAGCCGGCCTTGTCCTTGCCCTCGTTGGGCTCGGTCTCCGGGAAGGTGACCGTGGGGCCTTCGCACTCGTCGAAGGACGGGGGCGTGGAGTCGTCGTCGTCGGCCGCGTCGTCGTCGTCGGCCGCGTCGTCGTCGTCGTCGTCATCGTCGTCCGTGTTGGGCGTGCTGTCGTCGTCGTCGCCGCCGGCGGTGTCGTCGTCGTCGCCGCCCGTGGTGGGGCAGCCGGCCAGGACGAGGCCCATGGAGAGCATCAGGAAGGTGAGCAGGTGAAGCAGTCGCGAAAGAGGCATGAGGTCTCCGGTGAGGGGGCTGACAGCGCGCGAGCATTGTGCCGCGCCTGCGTGGTGGGACTCCGGGTTCATTGGCACCCGGGTCAGCGGATGCTCTCAGAGCGGCCCTCTGGCCACCCGGGGCGCCCGTTTAGCAGAAACCACCGCCCGCACAAAGGGCACCGGGGAGACCAGCGACTAAGCTGCGCCCCCACCGCAGGAGCCTCCATGCGACCGATCGACATGCGATCCGACACCGTCACCCGGCCCACGTCGGCCATGCGTGAGGCGATGTTCTCCGCGGAGCTGGGCGACGACGTCTTCGGCGACGACCCCACGGTCAACCGGCTGCAGGAGGTCGCAGCGGAGCGGCTGGGCAAGGAGGCAGCGCTCTTCGTGCCCTCGGGCACCATGGCCAACCAGGTGGCGATCCGCACCCACACCGAGCCCGGCGACGAGATCGTGGTCGAGGCGGGCAGCCACATCTTCCTGTACGAGGGCGGCGGGGCCTCGGCCCTGTCCGGGGTGTCGGTCCGCACGGTGCCCGGCGCCCGCGGCCTGCTGTCCGCCGACCAGGTGGCCGAGGCCGTGCGCCCCCCCGGCGGCCTGTCGCACTACCCCGTCAGCAAGCTCGTCTGCCTGGAGAACACGGCGAACCGCGGCGGCGGCAGCCTTTACCGGCCCGATCGGGTGGACGCGATCGCGCGCGTTGCCAGGGACCGTGGGCTGCGCCTGCACCTGGACGGCGCCCGCATGTTCAACGCCGCCGTCGCCCTGGGCCTGCCGGCCTCGACCCTGGCCGAGCCCTTCGACTCCATCTCCTTCTGCTTGAGCAAGGGCCTGGGCTGCCCCGTGGGCTCGCTGCTGGTGGGGACCAAGGCGTTCGTGGCCCGCGCCCACCGCTTCCGAAAGATGCTGGGCGGCGGCATGCGGCAGGCGGGCGTGCTGGCCGGGGCGGGGCTGTACGCCCTGGAGCACCACGTCGATCGCCTTGCCCTGGACCACGCGCGCGCGCGGAGGCTGGGTGAGGCCATGGCCGCGGTGCCCGGCTGCTCGGTGGACCTGGCCTCGGTCGAGTCGAACATGGTCTACGTCGACGTCGCGGGCACCGGCCTGGACGCCGACGCCTTCGCCGCCGGGCTCCTTGAGTCGGGGATCTGGACCCACGCCACCGGGCCCACCTCCCTGCGGTTCGTGACCCACCTGCAGGTGGACGACGCCGCGGTGGAGGCCACCCTGGCCGCCTTCGTCGCCGTGGCCGCCCGCGGGTGATCCCGCCGCCGCTTCAGCGGGAGTGGCGCTGCCGACGTCGGGGTCGATCCGCCACCAACCTGCTCTCCCTGGCGGAGCCCGGCCTGGGGCTCGATCCCGCGGGCGTGGCCGATCTGCTGGCCTGGGGGGCGCCCATCGGTGCCCGCTCCCTCCTGGTGGGGGTCGAGGCCCGCCGCGCCCCCTGGTCCCCCTCGCCCCCGCCGATCCACCCCGGCGCCCTGAGCGACGACGAGCGCGCCGATCGCCTGTGGACGCTCCTGGTGGAGGCGCTGGCGGCGGCCGGCCCCGGACGGGTGGCGCTGTCGGGCGGGCTGGACTCCCGGGCGGTGGCGGCGGCGGCCGTGCAGGCGGGGCACGCGGTGGACGCCGGCACCTTCGGGGACGCCGACGCAGCGGACCTGCCCGCGGCCTGCGCGGTGGCTCAGATCCTGGGGCTGCGGCACGACGTGCAGGTGCTCGACCTGGACTGCGCGCTGGAGCACGAGGAGCGGGTCTGGCGGGCTTCGTCGGGGACCGGCGGGCCGGCCTCAGCCCCCGGAGCCGCCACCGACGCCGCCTGGGCGGGGGTGCCGCGTTTGCTGTCGGGCACGTCGGGCGACGTGATCTGGGGGGACACGCGCCTGGCTCCACCCTCGACCCGCCGGCGGCTGCGTCGCCTGGGCTTGGACGTGGCTCCCTCGGTGCCGAGCGAGGTCGCGCCGGCCCCGCCGCGCTGGCTGTCGGCGGCGGGGCGGGGGGTCTGGGTGAACCTCTGGACCCGGCAGGCGGCGGTCACCTGGCAGGGCTCGGCGTCGCGCCGGGAGGTCACCGAGGTCGTGCCGGTGCCTTGGCACGAGCCCCTGCTCTCCTTCTGCCTGGCGCTCTCCCCCGCGGATCGGCGCGACCGTGCGCTGCTGCGGCGCGCGCTGGCCCGGCACGCCCCCCGGGTGGCGGACCTCCCCCTCGCGCGCGGGCGCGTGCACGACCTGGATCGCGCCCTGCGCAGCTCAACGCGCTGGCGGAGCGAGATCGACCGGTGGATGCAGGACGGGGCGGGGCTGCAGGCAGTGGGCCTGCGACCGGCGGAGGTCAGGCGGCTGGTGCGCAGCCAGCGGGCGGGCCGGGGCCGGTCGGCGATGCTGTCCCGCCTGCGCGCGCTGGGGCGTTGGGGCGCTCACTGCGCCAGCCAGCCTCATTGAGCCCGGGGCGCTGGCGCCATCAGTTGTCGACGCAGTCCGCCGTGTCCACGCAGAAGAAGCGGTCGTCCACGCCCTGACAGCCGTCGGGGTCCGTCACCCGCAGGCGGATGACGTGCTGTCCCATGCTGAAGGTGCCGCCCGGGATCGAGAAGCTGATCGAGTCGTCGGTGCCGACGTCGGGCAGGGCGATGTCGATGGCCTCCGGCGTGACGTTGATCACGTCCAGGAGCTCCAGCCCGAGGTCCGCGGGGTCCGTGCCCTCGTCGGTGACGGTGCCCAGGACGGGGATGCTGTCCGACGCCGCGTAGATCTGGCTCTGCGGGGGCGCGGTCAGCGTCACCTCCGGCGGATTCTGGGCCGCGGTGATGTCCGTGCAGTCCGAGGAGACGGTGTCGTCGTCGTCCGTTGTTCCGCCCGTGGGGCAGCCCAGCAGCGGAACCAGCAGGAGGCAGAGCGCGAAGCGAAGGGCCATGGTCCATCCAGTCGAAGGCCGCGGAGCGTAGCAGCACCGGAGCCTGGACGGCTGCCCGAGGAGATCAGGTCGATGAGCGCCTTTCTGCGGGAGTTCGCCGGGCGGGAGGGCTCAAGGAGGGGGCGTCTCCGCCGATGAAGAGGGGGCAGGCCCCGCCGTCCCGGAGATCCCCATGCGCTCGATTCTCGCCCTTGCCGTCCTCCTGTTCGCGAGCGCCTGCGCGGATCCCGATCCCGGCGTCGGCGCCTGGCTGTACGCCGACGAGGACGCCGACGGCTGGACCTCGGATCGCGACTGCGACGACTCCGATCCGGCGGTGCACCCCGGGGTCGAGGAGGTCTGCGGCAACGGCCAGGACGACAACTGCGACGGCGCGGAGAACCAGTGCGCGCTGGTGGGCGCGGTCGACCTGGAGGTGGCGGCCCGGGTGGTGGGCGACTCCGAGGGCGACCACGCCGGCTGGTCGGTGGCCGGGGTCGGCGACCTGAACGGCGACGGCTACGACGACGTCGTCCTCGGCTCCTACGAAGACGACGAGGCCGGGGCCTTCGCCGGCGCGGTCTGGATCTACTACGGGCCCATCGACGGCAAGCTCAACCCCGGCGAGGCCGACGCCAAGCTCCTGGGCGAGGCCCCCGGCGACCACGCTGGCTACTCGGTGGCCGGCGCCGGCGACGTCAACGGCGACGGCTACGGCGACCTGGTCGTGGGTGCCCACGCCTCCTCCTCCTCCCAGCCGGGCGCGGGCTCGGCCTACATCGTGTTCGGGCCCATCCACGGCACCCACTCCCTGGGGGTGGCCGACGTGCGGCTGCGCGGGGTGGCCGCCTACGACTACGCCGGCATGGCGGTGGCGGGCGCGGGCGACGTCACCGGCGACGGGCTGGACGACGTGATCGTCGGCGCCTACGGACACGACGCGGGTGGCCTGGACGCCGGCGCCGCCTGGATCGTGCCCGGGGGCACCGTCGGCGACGTGTCGCTGTCGGTGGGGCACCGGCTGCTGGGCGCGGGCGAAGGCTCCTGGGCCGGCGCGTCGGTGGCGGCGGGCGGGGACCTCAACGGCGACGGCCAGCCCGACGTGCTGGTGGGGGCGATCGGCGCGAGCCGGGGCGGTCCGGACGCCGGCGCGGTGCTCGTCTTTCACGGCCCCATCACCGGCGACCGGAGCGCAGCGGGCGCCGACGCGGTCGTGCTGGGCGCCTGGGCCTACGACCGGGCGGGCTCGGCGATGTCGGCCCCTGGCGACCTGACCGGCGACGGGATCGCGGACCTGATCGTGGGTGCCTGGGGCTACGACGGAGAGGGCGACGAGGCCGGCGCCGCCTGGGTGGTCCCCGGACCCCTGGTGGGCGCGCGGGACCTGCGGACCGAGCCCCTGCGCTTCGACGGATCGGCCGACGGGGAGCGAGCGGGGATTGCCGTGACCGGCGGCGACCTGGACGGGGACGGCGTCGTGGACCTGGCCATCGGCGCGCTGCACCCCGACGACGCCACCCGCGGCGCGGTGCACGTGCTCTACGGACCCATCGTCGCCGGGTCGCCGGTCGACGCCTTCGACGTGCGGTTCGACGGCGAGGAGGCCGGGGACCTGGCCGGCTTCGCGCTGGCGTCGGCCGGGGACACCAACGCCGACGGCGTGGAGGACCTCTTCATCGGCGCGCACGGCTCCGACGCTGGCGCTGCGGGCGCGGGCGCGGCCTACATCGTGCGCGGCACGGGCTGGTAGGGCGGCTTCGGCCGGCCGCGGTACAGCCTCCTTCGCAGCCCGGCGACGCTCAGGGAGCGGGCGGGTCGCTTCGCTCCGTCAGCAGCCGGTGCAGCTCCCGGCCCAGGGCCTCGGGCTCGTAGGGCTTGGTCAGGCAGTCGGTCATGCCGCTGGCCAGGCAGCGGTCACGCTCGTCGTCCTGGGCGTGCGCGGTGACGGCCAGGATGGGGACGTCGCGGTTGGGGCCCTGTCCGGCGCGGATCGCCTGGGAGACCTCGTACCCGGACAGCCCCGGCAGCTGGCAGTCCATCAGGACGACGCCGAAGGCCTGCGACTCGGCCGCGGCCAGGCCGGCTGACCCGTCGGTCGCCACCACCACCGCGTAGCCCAGGCGCTCCAGGAAGCGTCGACCGATGAGGGCGTTGACCGGGTCGTCTTCGACGATCAAGACCCGCGCGTCGCCCCGGGGGATGCTCGCCAGCCGCGTCTCCCCGGTGATCAGGGCCGCCTCCATGCGCTCGGGGTCCGAGGTCCCCGCGTTGACCAGGCGCAGCAGGGCGCCCTGCAGACGCGCTTGGCGAGGGGGGGCCAGGACGACCGCCCCGGGGTTGCGCGGCGCGCGGGTCAGCAGGGTGGCGGGGGTCACGGCCACCAGGGGGGTGTCGGCCAGGCCGCGGGCGCGCCCCAACACGTCGGGCAGCCACGCCGGGTCGCCGTCAGCGTGCACGTCCAGCACCACCACGTCGGCGTCCAGGCGGCCCTTCGACAGCTCGTTGCGCGTCTCCGCCGACTGCGGCAGCGCGCGGGCGGACATGCCCCAATCGCGCAGGAGGGTGGCCAGCATGCTGCGCGAGCGCGCGTGGGGGCCGATGACCACCGCGCGCTGCCCGGCGAAGCGCGGGATCGGAGCCGGGCCCGGCTCCACCAGCGGCGTGGTGAACCAGAAGCTGGAGCCGACGCCCACCTGGCTCTCCACGTCCAGCCGGCCCCCCATCAGGGTCACGATCTGCGCCGCGATGGACAGGCCCAGGCCGGCGCCGCCGTGCGACCGGGTGGAGAAGGGCTCGGCCTGCTCGAAGGGCCGCAGGAGGGTCGAGCGTGGGGTGCGCTCCAGGTCGACGCCCACGCCGTCGTCGCTGACCTCGACGCGCAGGGCCGCCCCCTCCCCCGATCCCAGGCGGCTGGCCCGAAGCACGACGTCGCCGGTGTCGCTGTAGCGGATGGCGTTGGACAGCAGGTTCAGGGCCACCTGCCGCAGCCGGTCCGGGTCCCCGAGCACCCGGCCGGGCACGTCGGGGCCGACGTAACAAAGCAGCGTCAGCCCCTTCTCCTGCGCGGCGCCGGACAGGAGCGTGGCGGCGTCCTCCAGGGGATCCCGGGGGTCGAAGGGCCGCTGGTCCAGGCGCAGCTGGCCTGCCTCCAGCCGCCCCACGTCGAGCAGATCATTCAACAGGCCCAGCAGCCCCCGGGCCGAGTCCCGCGCGTTGGAGGCCAGCTCGCGGCCGGCGTCGGTGTCCTGCTGGTCGAGCAGGAGCTGCGACGTGCCGAGCAGGCCCTGGACGGGGGTGCGGACCTCGTGGCTGACCCGGGCCAGGAAGTCCCGTCGCGCGCGCGTCGCCTCCAGCGTCAGCTCGTGGGCCTGGAGCAGCCCGTCGTGGGCGACGCGGAGCTGGTCCAGCGCGTCCTGGGTGGCGTCCAGGGCCTTCCGCCGCGCGGTCTCGAAGAGGTTGGCGGCCCACGCGAGCATGGTGACCACGAGGGCCAGCGAGGTGCCCATCAGCAGGCCCAGCTGCTCGGGCGGGGGGCGGGAGCCGAGCGTCACGCCAGCGGAGTCCAGGACCGCCAGGGCGACGACCTCGAGCAGGGCGATGCCCGCCACCGCCCAGCCGGCGCGGGGCCCCAGAGTCAGGGACGCCAGCACGGGCATGGCCATCACCCAGGGCAGGGCGGGGGAGTGCAGGCCCCCGTCGATGACGACGAAGGTGGCCTGGCCTCCGAAGAGCGCGGCCAGCTGCACGAGGGCGGCGGGGCGGTGGTCGACGCCGCGGCGAAGCAGCACCAGGGCCAGCACCTGGATCGCGCTGGGCACGAAGGCCAGCCAGACGCGGGGATCGGGCGCGTCGTGGGCGAACACGGCGGCCGCACCGCCCGGCAGCCCCGCCGCCATCAGGGCGACGCCCAGCCCCGCCACGACGCGCGCCCGAAAGACCAGGTCGGGGTCGGACTGCTCCGACGGGGCGATCAGCCGATCCAGGAGCCGGGCGATCATCGCGCCGCTCCGGGCACGTGGGGGCGGAACCACAGCAGCAGGGCGGGCAGCAGGAAGAGGTCGGCGACCAGGGCGGAGGCGATGACCCCGGTGGCCAGGACGGCGAAGGACTGGTTCGGCGGGAAGCGCGAGCTGTAGAGCACGCCGAAGCCGAGCAGCAGCACCAGCGAGGTGTAGACGATGGCGCGGCCGGTGCGTTGCGTCGCCAGGGTGACCGCCTCCTCGGGGCTGCGTCCGGCGCGCACCTCTTCGCACCAGCGCGCCAGGTAGTGGATGGTGTCGTCCACCGCGATGCCGAGCCCGATGGAGAAGACCATGGCCGAGAGCGTCTCCAGGTGCCGTCCGGTCCAACCCATCGCCCCCAGGACGACCACCACCGGCAGGACGTTGGGGATCATGGCCAGGGCGGCCAGGGTCCACGACCGGAACAGCAGGGCCAGCGTGACGAAGATCAGGACAAAGGCCCAGCCCAGGCTGCGGAGGAGGTCGCGGATCAGCGAATCGATGCCGCCGTAGCCCACCTGGGAGGTGCCGGTGAGGATCGGCGTCACGGCGACCGCGCTGCCCTCGAACGCCTGGGCCAGCGAGACCTTCAGCCGGCGCTCCAACTCCAGGTAGCGGCGCGCGCCCACGTCGGCTGCCCGGGCGGTGAGTCGCAGGACGCGTCGGTCGAAGGAGAGGTGGCTGCGGGAGACCCCCTCGTCGCCGGCGATCTCCGCCAGCAGGAGCAGGGAGGCCACCTCGGCGCGGCTGGTGGGCAGGGCGTCGCGCGCCTCACCCGAGCCCTCGCCCCCCCGCTGGACCCAGCGCAGCTCGCGCAGCAGGCCCAGGACGGAGTCGACGGACTGGATGGCGGGATCGGCGAGCACGGTGGCTTCGGCGTCGGCGGCGCGGGCGAGCAGATCGGGGTCGAGCCAGGGCTCGTCCGGGCCTCCCGGTGCCTCCAGGAGGATCTCCAGGAAGACGATGCCGGCCAGCTTCTCCTCCAGCACCCGGTGGGCCTCCAGGATGGCCTCGTCCCGGGGCACGTACTCCATGATGTAGTTGTCGACGGTCGCCCGGGGGATGCCGGCCACGAAGAACGCCGCGATCAGCAGGCCCGTCACGGCCACCGCGCGGGGGTGCTTCTGCACGAAGCGTCGCTGGGCCTCCAGCAAGCGGGCCAGGAGGCCCTCCTCCTCGCCGCGCTCGCCGTCGCGTACCACGGGATCCACCGGCGAGCGCGCCAGGGCCCAGGGGACGAAGACGATGGACAGGGCGAAGGTGAGCATCACGCCCAGGGCGGCGAAGAGGCCGAAGCTCCGCAGGATCGCCAGCTGCGCGGTGCCCAGGGTGAGAAAGCCCACCGCGGTGGTCAGCGACGTGAGCAGGCAGGCCAGCCCCACGCTGGAGAGGGCGCGCCGCACTGCGTCGTCCCGGCTGAGCCCCGCCCGCCGCTCCTGGCCGTAGCGCGTCATCATGTGGATCGCGTCGGCGACCCCGATCACCAGGATCAGCGTGGACGTGATGGTGTTGATGATGTTGATGCCCTGACCGGCCAGGGCCATCGCCGCCGCCGTCCACAGGGCGCCCAGGGCGACCGACAGCATGGGGATCAACACGCCGATCGCCGAGCGGTACAGCAGCCACAGCACCGCGAAGAGCACCAGCGCCGTCAGGGGCACGAAGCGCAGCTCCTCGGAGATCATCACGCCCACCACCGTCACCCGGTAGGGGTGCGGGCCCAGCAGGTGCACGCGCGCGCCGGGGTGGGCGGCCTCGGTCTCCCGGGCGATGGCGCGGAGCTCCTGCACCACCGGACGCACCACGGCCATGGCCGCCACGTCGTCGTCGGCCTTCATGAAGACGGCGACCGCGCTGCCGTCCGAGGAGATCAGGGTCCCGGAGATGAGCGGGTGATCGCGGGCCTGGGAGGCCAGGGCGGCGGCGGCGGCGTCGGTGGCGGGCAGGGAGTCCGACAGGGGGCCGATGGACACGGAGCCCGGCGCGTCGGAGCGGGGCACGGGCTGCGACGTCAGGCTGCGCAGGTGGCCGACCTGGGGCACGCGCTCGGTGATCTGTTGCTCCAGCCCGGCGAGCAGCGCCCAGGTGTCGGCGCGGTCTGCCGGGGCTTCCACCAGGGCCATGATCACGTGGTCGTCGGCCCCGTAGATGGCCCGGTAGTGACGCCAGAGCTCGGCTCGGCCCGACGTGCTGTCGAACAGCGTCTGCGGCGAGAAGTCGAAGGTGAGCAGGGGCAGGCAGGCCACGGCGACCCCCGCCAGCCCCAGGAAGGCCCAGCCCAGCCCGCGCCGGTGCAGCACGAAGTCGGCGAGGCGGGTCCAGACGGTGGGGCGTGGATCGTCGATGACGGCCGCGGATGGTAGCCGATGGCGGGCGTCCGGCTGCTATAAGCCAGCCTCATGGCCGGCATCGCTGTGCAGGATCTACGCAAGCAGTACGGAAGCACGGTGGCGCTCGACGGCGTCTCCTTCGCTGTGGAGCCCGGCGAGGTCGTGGGCTTCCTGGGCCCCAACGGCGCCGGCAAGAGCACCACGCTGCGCATCCTCACCGGCTTCCTGGCCCCCACCTCGGGCACCGCGACCGTCGACGGCCTGGACGCGGTGGACGACTCGCTGGAGGTGCGGCGGCGCATCGGCTACCTGCCCGAGCACGCGCCGGTCTACGCCGAGATGCGCGTCGACGACTACCTGGCCTTCGTCTGCGCGGCCCGCTGCCTGCCGCGATCGCAGCACCGCTCGCGCATCGAGGACACCGCCGAGCAGGTGGGCCTGAGCGAGGTCCTTCGCCGCCCCATCGGGCAGCTGAGCAAGGGCTACCGTCAGCGGGTGGGCCTGGCTCAGGCGCTGGTGCACGACCCGCCGATCCTCATCCTGGACGAGCCAACCACCGGCCTGGACCCCAACCAGATCGCGGGCATCCGGGCGCTGGTGCAGGAGATCGGCAAGACGAAGACGGTCCTGCTCTCCAGCCACATCCTGCAGGAGGTGCAGGCGGTCTGCGGGCGGGTGCTGATCGTCGCCGGCGGGCGGATCGTGGGGTTCGGCACGCCCGCGGAGCTGGAGGCGCAGGCGGCCGGCGGCTCACGCATCGATCTGGTGGTGCAGGGCGCGGGGGACTTGAGGGGATCGCTGGCGGCCCTGGAGGGGGTCACCGCGGTGGAGGCCTGCGCCGGTGAGGGCGCGGGGAGCGCGGGCTGGACCCTGCACTGTGCGGCCGGGGCCGACCCGCGGGCTGCCGTCTTCGGCGCTGTGGTGCAGGCGGGCGGGGTGCTGCTCGAGCTTCGGCGGGAAGGCGGCCGGCTCGAGGACGTCTTCCGCGCGTTGACCGCGTAGATGCGCTGGCTCCTGGCCCTGTTGCTGTGCGGCTGCCCCCAGGGGGGCGGGGTCGACGACGACGACAGCGCGGCGGGTGCCGGGGACGACGACGACTCCGAGAGTGCGCTGTGCGACAGCCCGGGGACCTCCGACGAGGTGCCGTGGTCGCCGGCCTGCCGCGTGGCGTTCCAGCTGCCCGAGGAGCCGGTGCTGGAGCAGGTCTGGCAGCTGAGCTCCTTCTCGCCGGAGCCGGGGCACGACCAGGTGATGATGACGCCCCTGGTGGTGCCGCTGACGGACGACGACGGCGACGGCGCCCCCGGCCCCGGAGACTGGAGCGCCGTGGTCTTCGTGACCTTCGCGGGCCTGGACTTCAACGGGGACGGGATCCTGCGCGCGGCCCGCGGGGACGGCTTGGGCCTGCTCTGGTCCAACGACGACCGGGACTGGCGCTTGCAGCCGGACGCAGGCATCGCGGCGGGGGACATCGACGGCGACGGCTGGCCGGAGATCGTGGCGGTCTCCGAGGATCAACGTCTGCTGGCGTTCGAGCACGACGGCTCCGGCAAGTGGCGCAGCGCGGCGCCGCTGGTGGCGGATCGGGGGGCTCCGGCCCTGGCCGACCTCAACGGCGACGGGCAGGTGGAGATCGTCTACGGCAACCAGATCTTCGACGGCGGCGGGATCCTGCGGGCGCAGGGGCAGCACGGCACGGGCGCCAACCCGTCGCGGCCGGAGTTCCCCCTGCCGGTGGTCGTGGACCTGGACGGCAACGGCGTGCAGGAGGTGATCGTCGGCAACGCGATCTACGACGCAGCGGGCGGGGCGCTCTGGTTCAACGGCGGGCAGGACGGCTTCGTGGGGGTGGGCGACTTCGACGGCGACGCCGGCGGGGAGATCGTGGTGGTCTCCGAGGACACGCTGCGCATCCTGGACACCAACGGGCTGGTGGTGCGCGGACCGGTGTCGCTGATCGCGGACGGGTCGGGGGGGCCGCCGACGGTCGCGGACTTCGACGGGGACGGGGAGCCGGAGATCGGCGTGGCCAACCGGGCCTTCTACGCGGTCTACGACACCGACCTGTCGGTCTTGTGGAGCCGGGAGACGCGGGACTACTCCTCGTCGATCACGGGCTCGTCGGCCTTCGACTTCGACGGCGACGGCGCGTCGGAGGTGGTCTACGCGGACGAGCGGGACGTGTGGGTCTGGGACGGGCGCACCGGCGACGTCGTGCACCAGGGCAGCGGCCACGCCTCGGGCACGCAGGTGGAGTACCCGGTGGTGGCGCGGTTGGCGCCGAACGGGCCGCCGGCCATCGTGGTGGGCAGCAACACGCTGATCACGGCGGGGTGGAACGGGATCACCGTGCTGGCCGACGCCGGACGCTCCTGGGCGCCGACCCGGGGGGTGTGGACGCAGCACGCCTTCCTGCCCACCCACATCGACGACGATGGCGGCATCCCGGCGTTCCCCGATCAGCCCTGGGCGGTGGGGCAGGGGCTGCGCCAGAACCGGGTGGTGACCGCGCCGGGCGTGCCGACCCCGGACCTGGCGGTGGAGCCCCACGCGGTCTGCCTGGACGCCTGCCCCGAGTTCGTGAGGGTGCGGCTGCGGGCGGTGAACACGGGCCACGGGGCGGGGCCCTTCGCGCTGGCGATCACGGGTCCGGAGCACCCCGACGCCGTGGCGACGGCGCAGCTACCCCAAGGCCTGTCGGCAGGAGGGCGCAGCGCGCCGCAGGACCTGCTGGTGCCGGCGGGCGTGGCGGCCCTGGGCATGACGGCGTGGGCCGACCTGGGCGATCAGATCCTGGAGTGCGACGAGGGCAACAACTCCATCACCATCGCGCCGGCGGTCTGCCCGGAGTAGGGCTACCAGGAAGGGCAGCCCTCGAAGGTCCCGTCGCCGTTGCTGTCCCAGGCCTCGACCTCGTCGCCGCAGTCCCCGACCTGGTCCCAGTAGTTCAGGACGTCGGCGCAGTCGCGCGGCTCCAGGGGCTCGCCCACCTCCTCGGCCACCAGGTCGACGGCCAGCATCTCCAGGCAGTAGACGCCCGGGTCCGGCGCCCCGCACTCCACGCACTGCGCGCCCGTGAACTCTTCGATCAGGTCGCAGGTGCCCTCGGGGTCGTCGCCGACGTCGATGCTTCGGGTGTCGATGCGGCCGGCGAACGTGACGTCGGTGATCTGGTCCCCCCACGGGCTGAAGGCCCCGGTGATGGTGAGGTCCTGGATCGCCGCGCCCAGGCCGCTGGCCGAGAGGCTCAGGTCCGCCGGGCCGATCTCCATCCAGGGGTTGCTCCACTGACCGGGGTTGTCGTCGCCCGTGCCCGAGACGCCGTCGGCGCCCGCCCACAGATCCAGGGTCACCGCGCAGGGGTCTTGCTGGGGCCAGCTGGAGTCGGGGTCGGCCAGGGCGGCGCGGACGAACAGACCGGGCTGCGCCGAGGCGCTGAAGCTGGTCTGGGAGTCGAAGGAGAGGAGCTCGATCGAGCTGCCCAGATCGCCCGTGAGGAGCGGGCCGATGCCGGGGGGATTGACGAAGGTCCCGCTGGCCAGATCCAGGGCCCAGGACCGGCCGAGCAGGCTCCCGTCGTCGGTGGGGGGCAAGTCCGGGAGGGAGTCGTCGTCGTCGGCCGCGTCGTCGTCGTTGGCCGCGTCGTCGTCGTTGGCCATGTCGTCGTCGTCGTCGGCCGCATCATCGTCGTTGGCCGCGTCGTCGTCGTTGGCCGCGCTGTCGTCGTCGTCGGATCCGCCGCCCCCGCCCCCGCCGCGTCGTGGGGTGCAGGCCGTCAGGGACAGGGTCAGGGGGAGCAACCAGAGCAGGGACCGCATCGCGCCTCCAGCCGCGCGCGGGCAGGACCTGGGTCGGCCTCCGTGCGTCGCGGGACGTTGACAGTACCGGACGGCGCAGCTAGCGCCAGGGCGTGAACGAGCACTTCCTCTCCCGGCGCCTGGCCCTCATCGAACGCGCCGGCCGCTTTCGCAGCCCCCCTGACGTCGTCACCCGGGACGGGGTCCGTGGGCGGGTACGCGGGCGAGACGTCGTGTTGTTCTGCAGCAACGACTACCTGGGTCTGCGCTGCGATTCAGCGGTGGTGCGCGGCGGGGTGGAGGCGGCCCAGGCCTGGGGGGCGGGGAGCGGCTCCAGTCGGCTGATCGCGGGGTCGCTGCCGGTGCATCGCAGGCTGGAGGAGGCGGTTGCCGGCTGGTTGGGCACAGAGGCCGCGCTGGTCCTGCCCACGGGCTACCAGGCCAACCTGGCGCTGCTGGGCGCTCTGGGGCGGAGCGCCGACCGCATCGTCAGCGACGGGCTGAACCACGCATCGATCATCGACGGCTGCCGGCTGGCTCGCGCCGACGTCGTGCGCACGGAGCACGCGGATCCCCCGGGCGTCGCCGCGGCGCTGCGGGAGCCTCCGACCGGCGAGCAGTTCGTGGTCGGCGAGGGTCTGTACTCCATGGACGGGGACCGCGGGCCGGTCGCGGGCTGGGCGGAGGCCTGCTCGGGGCGGGGGTGGCTGCTGGTGGACGAAGCCCACGCCGTGGGCGTCTTCGGGCCCGAGGGCGCGGGCGTCTGCGCTGAGCAGGGGGTGCAGCCGCTCGCGCGCATGGGCACCTTCGGCAAGGCCCTGGGCGCGCACGGCGCCTTCGTCGCGGGCTCGGCGGAGCTGCGCTCCCTGCTCGTGAACACCGGCCGGAGCTACATCTTCACCACCGCCCTGCCGCCCGCCTCCGCCGGGGCCGCGCTGGCTTCGTTGGCGATCGTTCGATCGGAGCGGGGCGCGGCCCTTCGGGAGCGCCTGGCGGGCCTGTCTCGACGCCTGCGGGAGGGCTTGAAGGACGCGGGCTACGACGTCCTGGGCGACGCGGACTCGCCGATCGTGCCGGTGGTGGTGGGATCGGCCGACCGCGCCATGGCGCGCTACGAGGAGCTGCTGGAGGCGGGGGTCTACGCGATGGCGATCCGGCCCCCCACGGTGCCGGTGGGCACCTGCCGCATCCGCTTCACGGTGTCCGCCGCCCACAGCGAGGCCGACGTCGACCGGCTGCTGCGAGCGATGGCGTAGGGGTAGGGGAGGCGGCGCGAGTCGTGGCGGTTCGGGACCACACCCGGCTGGCCGGCCGTCGGGGCCTGCTCGCAGCGCCAGGGTCGCTCAGGCCCCGAAGGTGATCACGAAGCGGGCGAAGCCGAAGTAGGGGCCCTGCATGTCGGTGCCCACGTGGGTGTTGGCGGCCGGGTCCTTCGCGATGACGAAGTAGAAGTAGTAGTCCGAGTTGGGGCCCGGGCCGGTGGCCACCGAGGCGATGCCGGACTCCGCGGCCAGCGTGTTCGAGCCGGTGCTGCCGTTGACGAGGCCGACGTGGGTGAAATCGGCTCCGTAGGTGGTGTCGGCCCAGTCCTCGTTGCCCGCGGCGGTCAGGTCCACCGCGCCCGTCGCGCTGCCGTCCCAGGTCAGGCTGGCCTGGGTGTTGGCGTCCACGGTCGGGATGGTGAGGAAGTCGCCCCAGTTGCGCGTGCCGGTGTCGGACGTCCAGTAGCCGGGCGTGCTGCCGAAGGCCTTCAGCATGGCCATGCCCATGGACACGTCGTTGGCGACGAGGAAGGCGGGGTCGCAGTCGTCGGGGTTCACGCTGGGGTCCGAGGTGTCGACGGTCGTGGCGGGGTCGAAGGACATCAAGCCGGTGCAGTTGGTGCAGCCGGGGACCAGGCCGAACCCGTACTCGCCCACGCCGTCGACCTCCACCCGCTGGTTGCAGGTGACCTGGGCCGTGCCGGCGGACTGGTCGTACATGACGTAGGTGAAGAAGAAGACCGCGCTGAGGTCGTGCTCGCCGCCGGCGTCCGGCGCCGAGGCCTCCACGGTGAAGGAGAACTGGATCTGGTTGAAGTCGAAGCCGGTGCTGGCGGTGTCGTCGTCGTCCGCCAGCGTGTCGTCGTCGTCGTCGTCGTCGTCGGACATCGCGTCGTCGTCGTCCGCGACCGCGTCGTCGTCGTCGGAGACTGCGTCGTCGTCGTCGGAGAAGAGATCGTCGTCGTCCGCGGCGTCGTCGTCGTTTGCGGCGTCGTCGTCGTTCGCGGCGGCGTCGTCGTCGGTGCCTCCTCCTCCTCCGCCGCCCCGGGGGGTGCAGCCGGCGGCGAGGAGGGCGGACAGGACCAGGAGGCCCAGGAGGAGGTGCAGTCGGTGCGTCATGTGGATCCCCTGATCGGCGCGGCCCTCGGGGCCGGAACCGCCGGAACTTGACACAGAACGCCCCCGCGGCAAAGGGCCTTTCGGAGCCGGGCTGGTACCCTCCGCCGCATGCCGCCCTGGAATGTGCCCGCTCACGGGACCGCCGCGTCGCTCTCCCCCTTCACTCCCCGCGGTCCCCGCGCCGATCTGGCGAGGCTGGAAGCCAGCGACCGCAAGCACCTGTGGAAGCCCTTCACCCAGATGGCGGGCTACGTGCGCGACGCGCCCATCGTCGTGGAGGAGGGGCTGGGCAACTGGCTGCGCGACGCCGCCGGCCGGGAGTACCTGGACGGGGTGTCGTCGCTGTGGGTGAACCTGCACGGGCACCGGCACCCCCGGATCATGGCGCGGCTGCGCGAACAGCTGGACCGGCTGGACCACTCCACCATGCTGGGCCCCACCAACGTGCCCGCGGTGCAGCTGGCCGAGCGGCTGGTGGGCATCGCGCCGGGGGAGCGCCTGAGCCGGGTGTTCTACAGCGACTCGGGATCCACGGCGGTGGAGGTCGCCGTGAAGATGGCGTTCCAGTTCCACGCCCAGCACCGCGACGCGGCCCTGCGCCAACGCAGCGTCTTCATCACGCTGACCAACGCGTACCACGGGGACACCCTGGGCAGCGTGGCGGTGGGCGGCATCGACCTGTTCCACCAGATGTACGAGCCCCTCCTCTTCCAGACGGTGAAGGCCCCGGGCCCGGACCCCTTCCACCGCGCCTTCGGCCAGGACGTCGCCGAGCACGAGGCGGGCTGCCTGGCGGCCCTGCGGGCGCGCTTCGAGGAGCACGACGGTCGGGTGGCCGCGCTGGTGATGGAGCCGCTGATGCAGGGAGCCGCCGGCATGCTCCGCCACAGCGCGGAGTACCTGCGCGCCGCGGTGGCCATCGCCCGGGAGCACGGCGCCCTGGTGGTGCTCGATGAGGTGGCGACGGGCTTCGGCCGCAGCGGTCACATGTTCGCCGCCGACCTGGCCGGGGTGGACCCCGACCTGCTGTGCGTGGCGAAGGGCATCACCGGCGGCGTGCTTCCCCTGGCCGCCACCCTGGCTTCGGAGGCTGTCTACGAGGGCTTCCTGGGCGACCAGGACGAGTACCGCACCTTCTTCCACGGTCACTCCTACACGGGCAACCCGCTGGCCTGCGCCGCGGCGCTGGCCTCGCTGGAGGTCTTCGAGGAGGAGCACACCCTGGAGCGGCTGCAGGGCACGATCGCGCGGTTGGGCGATCACCTGGACGCCTTCAGGGGACACCCCCACGTCGGCGACGTGCGCCGGTTGGGCGTGATGACGGGGATCGAGCTGGTCGCAGATCGCGCCACCGGGCGGCCCTTCGACTCCGACCCGGCGGTGGCCCAACGCGTGATCCGCCTCTGCGCCGAGCGCGGGGTGCTGGTGCGCCCCCTGGGCGACGTCGTGGTGCTGATGCCGCCCCTGTCCATCACCCACGACGAGCTGGACCTGCTCTGCGGCGTGGTGTTCGAGGCCATCGACGAGGCCACGCGGGCGCTGTGAAGGGGCTCCTGGTCACGGGGACCGACACGGGGGTCGGCAAGACCGTCGTGAGCGCGGGGCTGGTCGCGTGGGCGCGGCGTCGCGGGCCGGTCGCCCCCTGGAAGCCGGTGGAGTCGGGCACGGCGGAGCACGGGGGGCGTCCCGCCGACGCCGCGCTGTTGGCGCGCTGCGCGGGGCTCGAGCTGGAGCACGTCTGCCTGGTCGCGTTGTCGGAGCCCCTGGCGCCGGTGGTGGCCGCGAGGCGGGCTGGGGTGGAGCTCTCGGTGGCGGCCCTGGACGCGGGCGCAGCAGCCCTGTCCGCGCGCGGGCTCCCCATCGTCGAGGGCGTCGGCGGCGCCCTGGTGGAGGTGTCCGAGGGGCTGATGGTCGCAGACCTGCCCGCCCGCTGGGGGCTGCGGGCGGTGGTGGTGGCGGGCAACCGGCTGGGCGTGCTGTCGCACACGCTCCTGACGGTGGAGGCGCTGCTGGCCCGCGGGGCGGACGTGGCGGGGGTGGTGCTCAACACGCTGCACGCCGGCCCCCCCAGCGTCGCCGAGCAGAACAACGCTGCAGAGCTCCGACGCACCCTGCCGGCCGGCGTGCCCTTGCTCGGCACGGTGCCCTTCGTCGCCGAGCCGGAGCCCGAGGCCCTGGCCCGGGCGGTGGAGGGCGTGGCTCTGCGCTTGTTCGGCGGTAGGATGGACGTCGGGCAGGGTGCCCAGGGGAAGCGGTGATGGCGGACGAAGACCCCGGCGAAAACGAGCGCTTGCTGGCCCTGCTGGAGTCCCAGCACGACTTCCCGGGCTCCTACTCGTTCAAGATCTTCTATCGAAACCAGCCCGCCACCGGCGACGCGATCGTCGCGGCCATCGCCGCGAGCTGCTCGCTGCCCCCCTCGTCGCTCTCCCACACCCTGCGCGCCTCCTCGGGGGCTCGCTTCGTGTCGATGACGCTGGCGGCTGAACTGGACGCGGCCACCCAGGTGCTGGAGGTCTACGCGGTGCTCCGGGAGCTGGACAGCGTCATCAGCTTCTTCTGAGGGCCACGACCGGCGGCCTCGTGATCGGCCGTGGTGTCCAGAACTGCTCCCGTGCCCCTCTGCGCGCCCGTGGCCGCCTGCCCGTCCCCACGTGCCCGTGACGGTCCCGCCACGCGTCGCCCTGCATCACTGCAGGAGGTGGCCATCGCCGCCGCGCTCTTCCGCGGGCCGGTAGCGCACCACGTCGGGCTCGGGCCACCGCCAGCAATACCAGCCGTCGCCGTTGAAGAACTCCACGGTCCACAGCCCCGCGCTGCGTGCGCCGAGCAGCTCCACTGCGTCCCTCCAGGCGGTGAAGACGCCGTCGATCCGCCGCGCCAGGGCGCCTTGCTCCTCGTCGTCGTCGCTCTCGCACAGGGCCACCTCCACCCGCACGGCGGCGGCCGCGGTCATGCGTTGGAGCGCGGGCAGCAGGGCGCGCGCCTCGGCCAGGTCGAAGGAGGGGGTGAAGTCGATCATCGCATTCGGTGAGACCCCCTCCACGAGCAAATGAGTCCAGGTCGCGTGCAGCGGGGACGGATCGGCGTTGCCCTGGCGTCGCTGAGCCGATATAGGGCCCCCGGGTGCGGCTCCTCGGGCCACGTCCACCCCGAACGAGCGGCGCAGGGCAGCGCGTCGACGGTGGGATCGGAGCCCGCTCCGTCGGCCGCATCGATGAGTCCTTGACGGTTTGTCGGACCGTTCATATCGTTCAAAGAAGTTTGAAACCTGCTGAGATTTCAGGAATTCCATGCCGGACGCACTCGCTCGCGACACCCTGCTTCGCCTCGCAGACCGGTACCAGATGCCGCGGGTGCGCGAGGGCTTTGCCCCCATCATGGACGCCCTGGCGGCGGACCTGGTCGCCCTCGAGGGGGACCTGGCGGACATCGTCTCCGGGGACGAGCGCAAGGTGGCCTCGTCGGCCCGCTACCTGCTGTCCTCGGGGGGCAAGCGGGTGCGCCCGGTGGTCTGCCTGCTGGCCAGCCGCGCCTTCGGGCGAGCGGAGCCCGCCTCCGGGGTGAAGCAGCTCGCGGTGGTGGCGGAGGCGGTGCACAGCGCCACGCTGCTGCACGACGACGTCATCGACCTGGGCGACGCCCGCCGCGATCGGCCCGCCGCGCGTCTGGTCTATGGGAACGCGGCGTCGGTGCTGGGCGGGGACCTGCTCCTCATCCAGGCGCTGCGCATCGTCAACGAGCACGGGACGCCGGCGCTGATGACCTCCATGCTCGACGTCCTGCGTCGGATGATCGACGCGGAGTCCCTGCAGCTGGAGAACCGCGGCCGAGCCGACGTGCCCTCGGAGGACTACTTCCGGGTGGTGGACGGCAAGACCGCCTCGCTCTTCGAGTGGGCGGTGGAGGCCGGCGGGCGGTTGGGCGGCGCCGACGACGAGCAGGTCCGGCAGCTTCGCCGCTACGGCTCCGCGGTGGGCTGCGCCTTCCAGCTGCTCGACGACCTGCTGGATCTGACCCGAGAGCCCGAGGCCATCGGCAAGAGCGTGCTGCAGGACGTCGGCATGGGCACGGTGACCTGGCCGGTGATCCACGCCCTGGCCGGCCGCCCGGCGCTGGCGCAGCGCATCGCCGACGCGTCCCGGGGCGCCGCCGACGCGACCCTCACGGGCGATCTGCTCGCCGCCGTGGCCGAGAGCGGCGCGATCGCCCTCACCCGGCAGCGCATCGAGGATGAGACCGCCGCCGCCCTGGACGCCCTGTCCACCCTGCCGCCCACCCAGGCGCGCGACGCCCTCAGCTCGGTGGCGACGGCGCTCGCCGAGCGCGCTCGATGAGCCAGGACGGCGCCATCGAGTCGCTGTCCAACGACGATCGGGCCGTGGCGGTGCGATCGATGTTCGGCACGATTGCCGGCGGCTACGACCGCACCAACTCGGTGCTGTCAGGCGGCATGCACCACCTCTGGCGCCGCGCCGCGGTGCGCCTGCTCGGGGCCAGCGCGGGCGACCGGGTGCTCGACTGCTGCTGCGGCACCGGCGACCTCAGCTTCGCCATCGCCCGGGTCGTGGGCGAGGAGGGCCGGGTGGTCGGCACCGACTTCACCCCGGAGATGGTCGCCCTGGCCCAGGCCAAGGCCACCGACCGCGCCGCCGCCACGGTCACCTTCCAGGTCGCTGACGCCATGGCGCTGCCCTTCGAGGACGACGCCTTCGACTCCGCCAGCGTCTCCTTCGGGATCCGCAACGTGGTCGACCCCGTGGCCGGCCTGCGCGACATGGCCCGCTGCGTCAAGCCTGGCGGCCGGGTGCTGGTGCTCGAGTTCGGGCAGCCCGAGGGCCTCTTCATGGGCCCCCTCTTTCGCTTCTACTCCCGCTGGCTCATGCCCCGCATCGGCGGCCTGTTGACCGGCAACCGCGCCGCCTACGAGTACCTGCCGCGCACCTCGGCTGCGTTCCCCGCGGGTGCCGACTTCGTGGCCCAGATCCTGGAGCCGGCGGGCCTGGAGCTGCAGGTGGCCCGGTCCCTGACCCGAGGTGTGGCCTGGATCTACGTCGGGGTCGTACGATGACCTCCCGTCTGCCCGGCTTCCATCGGCTGTCCGTGCAGGAGCGCCGCGCGCGCGTCCTGGGCGCTGATGCGGGCAACCCGGGCGATCTCCCGGTGGCCCTGGCCGAGCAGATGATCGAGAACGTCCTGGGCACCTACTCCCTGCCCCTGGGTTTGGTCACCAACGTCCTGATCGATGGCGTGGATCGCCTGGTGCCCCTCGCGGTGGAGGAGCCCAGCATCGTCGCCGCGGCGAGCAACGCGGCCCGGATGATCCGTGCCGGCGGCGGCTTCCACGCCCACGCGGACGCGGCCCGGATGATCGGCCAGATCCAGCTGGACGACGTGCTCGACCCGGCCGGCGCCACCCGGCGCATCGAAGCGGCCGCCGACCGCCTCCTGGAACGGGCGAACGAGGCCTGCGCCGGTGTGGTGCAGCGCGGCGGCGGGGCGCGGGAGATCACCTGCCGGGACCTGGGCGATGGGCTCTTCGTGGTGCATGTGGTCGTGGACACCTGCGACGCCATGGGCGCCAACGTCGTCAACACGGTGGCCGAGGCGCTCGGCCCGGCGGTGCACGCCCTGGCCGGGGGCACGCTCGGCCTGCAGATCCTGAGCAACCTGGCCGACCAGCGCCTGGTGCGGGTGACGGCGCAGGTGCCGGTCGACGAGGTCGGCGGCGTCGCCATCGCCCGGCGGATCGTGTCGGCGGACCGCTTTGCCCACGCCGACCCGTACCGCGCCGCCACCCACAACAAGGGGATCATGAACGGCATCGACGCCGTGCTCGTCGCCTGCGGGCAGGACTGGCGCGGGGTCGAAGCCGGCGCCCACGCGTACGCCGCGCGGGACGGTCGGTACCGCTCGCTGACTCGCTGGACGCTGGAGGACGAGCTCCTGTGCGGCTGGCTGGAGCTCCCCATGGCCGTGGGGACCGTCGGCGGCGCCACCCGCGTGCACCCGGGCGCGCAGGCCTGCCTGGCGCTGCTGGGGGCCACGACCGCCGCGGATCTCGCCAAAGCAGCCGTTGCCGTGGGCCTGGCCAACAACCTGGCCGCCTTGCGCGCTCTCGTCACCGAGGGCATCCAGCAGGGCCACATGCGGTTGCACGAGCGCTCGGTCGCCGCAGCGCAGCGCTGGCAGGACGGAGCGGCACCATGACCCGCTCCTGGCTGGCCACCCGCGCCCCCGCCGTGGAGCCCCTGGACCTGCTGCGCCTGGCCGGCGAGCGGGGCGAGGGCCGCTTCTACTACGTCTCCCGCGACGGCTGGGAGGTCTGCGGGCTGGGCGAAGCCGCCGTGCTCGCCGCCGACGGCCCCGGCCGCTACCGCCGCCTCGCCGCGGAGGCCGAGGCCGCTGTCGCCTCCCTCCGCTTCGTGGGTGACCCGGACATGGACCACCGCTGGCTGCCGCAGTTCGTCGGTGGCTTCGCCTTCGCGCCGGACTGGTCCTGGCAGGCGGGCTCGCCCTGGGTGGGCTTCCGCGGCGGTCGCCTGGTCCTGCCCCAGGTCACGTTCGTGCGCCGCAACGGGGACGCCCGCCTGGTCGCCGTCTCTCCGGTGGGCCTCGGCCCCGACGACGCGCGCGCCTACCTGACCGCCCGGTTGGACGATGTCTCCGCCGAGCTGGAGCGGGTCCGCGCCGCCCGGTTGGCCGGGGCGCGACCGGGCGCGCCCTCGTCGTCGCGCCCCCAGGGCCTGGCCCCAGCGGCGGCCGTCGACGACGCAGCCGAGTACGAGCAGCGGGTCTCCCTGGCCCTGGACGCCATCGACGCCGGGGCCCTGCACAAGGTCATCGTGGCCCGCAGCGAGCGATGGCGCCCCACCGGCACCTTGGAAGCGGCGGACCTGTTGGAGTCGCTGGCCCTGCGCTACCCCGGCTGCTTTCGCTTCTGCGTGCAGCCCCAGGGCGGCCCGGCCTTCGTCGGCGCGTCGCCTGAGCGGCTGATCAAGGTGGAGGACCGCATCGTGCATGCCGACGCCCTCGCCGGCACCGCGCTCCGGGACGACGACGCCGCGGCCGACGCCGCCCTGGGCGACGGGCTCTTCGCCAGCCCCAAGGAGCGCCGGGAGCACCAGGCGGTCGTGGGCTACCTGCACGACCGGCTCGAGGGAATGGTCCCCCAAATCGAGGCCGCCGCTGCGCCCCAGCTCCTCAAGCTGGCCCACGTCCAGCACCTGCACACCCCCTTCCGCGGTCGCCTCTCCGACGACGACGCCGGCAAGGGCGTGCTCGAGCTGGCCAGCCGCGTGCACCCCACCCCCGCCGTCGCCGGGGTCCCCACCGCCGCCGCCCTGGCCTGGCTCCAGGAGCACGAGGACCTGGACCGCGGCTGGTACGCCGGCGGCGTGGGCACCGTCGCCCCCCGCGGCGAGGGGGAGTTCTGCGTGGCGATCCGTTCGGCGCTCCTGGCCCCCGGAGAGGTTCGCCTCTACGCCGGCGCCGGCATCGTCGAGGGCTCGGAGCCTGCCCAGGAGCGCGCCGAGACCGAGCAGAAGCTCCGCGGCCTCAGCGAGGCCCTCGCGGGGCAGGACCGCGGTGAGGATCGCCGCGACGTCGGCCGGGTCGCCATCGAGGGGGGCGAGGCGCGGGCTCATGTCTGAGGTTCCGGGCCGGGCGTCGGGAGCGATCAGCACCGCCAACCGCAACCTGCTGGCCGCCTCGGTGCTGGTGGACGAGCTGCTCCGCAACGGCGTGAGCGACGTCTGCATCTCCCCGGGCTCCCGCTCCGCTCCGCTCGCCCTGGCCTTCGCACGCCGGCCCGAGATGCGCTGCCATGTGCACGTCGACGAGCGCTGCTCGGCCTTCTTCGCCCTGGGCCTGGCCCGCGCCGCCCGCCGCCCCGTGGTGCTGGTCTGCACGTCGGGCTCCGCCGCGGCCAACTTCCACCCCGCCGTGATGGAAGCCTTCGAGACGGGGGTGCCGCTGCTCGTCTTCGGCGCCGACCGCCCGCGCAGGCTGGTGGACAGCGGGGCCAACCAGACCACCGAGCAGCTGGGGCTGTTCGGCCCGCACGTCCTGCGGGCGGAGGCCTTCGACCTGCCCCAGGCCACCGCGCCCTGGCTCCGCTGGCTGCGCGCCCGCGTCTGCCGTCTGGTGGAGCTCGCCACGGGCCCCCGTCCCGGCCCCGTGCACGTCAACCTGCCCTTCGATGAGCCCCTGTCCCCGCGGCTGGTGGAGGGCGACGTGCCCGCGGCGTTGCTGGAGGAGGCCCCCGACGCCGTCTTTGGCCGGGCCGACGGTGAAGCGTTCTCGCGCAGCCTGCCCGGACGCCTGGTCCCCTCGGAGCCAGCCCTCCTGGAGCTCCGGGAGGCGATGGAGGCCGGCGCGGGCCTGGTGGTCGTGGGACCGATGGACGCATCGGCCGACTTTGCCGACGCCCTCCTCCGGCTCGCCTCGATGCTGGGTGTGCCGCTGCTTGCGGATCCGCTCTCGGGGCTTCGGTCCCGGGACGGCGTGATCGGCTCGGCCGACGCGGTCCTGCGCGGCCCGACTTCGGAGCGGCTCCGACCCCGTTGGGTGCTGTCCTTCGGGCGGGTCCCGGTCAGCAAGCACCTGGCGCGCTTCCTGGGCGGGCTCCCCGGCGGCTCCGTCTTCCACGTCGATCCCACCGGACGACGCGACGACCCCGAACACGGTGGGCCCTGCGTCCTGCGCGCCGATCCCCTGGCCGTCGTTGAGGCGTTGTTGGAGGCCGAGCCCCCGCGCTGCTCCGCAGGGCTGGCGGCCCGATGGCGGGCCGCGGATCGGGCGGCCTCCTCCAGCCTGCGGTCCTCCGTCGCGGGGGCCGGCTTCCTGGAAGGCGCCGTGGTGGCCGAGCTCCTCTCTGCGGTCCCCAGCGACGGCCTGCTCTGGGTCGCGTCGTCGATGCCGATCCGGGATGTCGACGCCTTCGCCACCGCCGGGACCCCCTCGCCGCGCGTGCTCGCCAGCCGGGGGGTGAGCGGCATCGACGGCCTGGTCAGCACCACGTTCGGGGCCGACGCCGGACACGACGGGCCGACGGTGGGGCTGCTGGGCGATCTGGCCACGCTGCACGACATCGGCGGCCTCGCGGCGGTGAGGCGGCTGGACGCCCGCGCCACCCTGGTGGTCC
Organism: uncultured Pseudomonadota bacterium; assembly: GCA_937907595.1. Taxonomy (GTDB): domain Bacteria; phylum Myxococcota_A; class UBA796; order UBA9615; family UBA9615; genus CALCXL01. The sequence goes on along the minus strand of CALCXL010000198.1, from coordinate 5,683 downwards.
TCAACAACGGCGGCGGCGGCATCTTCGAGCACCTGCCGCTGGCGGGGACCGACGCCCCGATGGCCGAGTTCTTCGTCGCTGAGCACGAGCAGACCTTTGGGGCCCTCGCCGCGGCCTTCGGGCTCCGGTACGCCCAGCCGACCACCGCCAGCGACCTGTACAACGCCCTGGTGGCGGCGATGCACAGCGAGCACGCGCACTTGATCGAGGTCCCCATCGACCGCGCCGCGAGCCTGGCCTGGCACCAGCGCGCGTGGAGGGACGCAACCCAGGCGGTGGACCGGGCCCTCGTCGCCTTCGGAGATCCGTCCGGCGAGGTGCCCACCTCGGTCCGCAAGGACGCGCCGACGGACGGCTCGCCGGCATGAGCGCGACCTCGACCCGTCGCCGCGGCTGGCTGATGGCGATCCGGCCGCCCACCCTGTCCGTGGGGGCCGCGCCGGTGGCCGTGGGCACGGCGATCGCGGCTGTGTCGGGCGGCTTCGATGCCCTGCCGGCGCTGCTGGCGCTCGTGGGCGCCCTGCTGCTGCAGATCGCGTCGAACATCGCCAACGACGTGTACGACTTCCGCAAGGGGGCGGACACCGAGGATCGACTGGGTCCTCCCCGTGCGGCCTCGTCGGGCCTGCTCAGCGAGTCCGAGCTGATGGTGGGGCTGGCCGCGGTCCTGGCTGCGGCGCTGGCCTGCGGGCTCGCGCTCACGGCGCTGGCGGGCTGGCCGATCCTGGCCATCGGCCTGGCCGGCATGGTCTCCGCAGTGGCCTACACCGGCGGTCCCTACCCCCTGGGCTACCACGGCTTGGGCGACGTCTTCGTGTTCGCGTTCTTCGGTCTGGCGGCGGTGGTCGGGACCACGTTCGCGCAGACGGGCACCTGGGAGCCCCTGGCCCTGGCCCTGGGCGCCGCCCTGGGTTGCTTCGGAGCCGGTGTGCTCACCGTCAACAACATCCGTGACCTGGACGGCGACCGGCTGGTGGGCAAGCGCACCCTGGCCGTGCGCATGGGCCGGCACGCCGCGCGGGGCTACTACGCCGCGCTGATGGGTGCGCCCTTCGCCATCGTCCTGGCCGCCGTCGCCGGCGGCGGGCTGCCTCTCTGGAGCCTCGTCGTGTGCTTGACCGCGCCCCGTGCCTGGTCGCTGGTACGCACCGTCGCCTCCACCCGGGAGGGCGCCGCGCTCAACGGGGCCCTGGCAGGAACCGCCAAGCTGCAGGCGATCTTCTCCGCGCTGCTCGTCGCCTCCCTCCTTTGATTGCGGTGGCCAGTCCCATGGAGCCGAAGATCGCGCCGGACCGTTGGTGCCTGCGTTGGCCGAGGAGGGCGGGCGGGGTCGCTCCCCCGGCAAGCGACGAGGTCGGCGCAGGCGCAAACGGAACAAGCGAGGGCGGCTCAGTGGGGCTGGCCGACGCCATGAAGGCAAGCTGGGGGCCACCGTGCATGTGACCGTCCAGCGAGCCCACCTCCCCCTGCGCAGCCCGCTCCGAACTGCGCGCGGCACCCTGCGTTGGCGCAAGGTCTTCGTCCTCCGCCTGGAGGTGGATGGATGCGTGGGCCTGGGCGAGGCGGCGCCGCTCTCCGCGGCGGGCACCGAAGGCTCGGCAGTCACCGAGGCGGCCCTGCAGACCGCCGTCGGCCTGCTCCAGGACGGGGTCCTGCCCCTGTCCCCGGCTGGAGCCTGGGAGGAGCCCCTCCTCGGAGCCTTGGGGGGAGCGCCCGCGGCGCGGCATGCCGTGGACGGGGCCCTCTGGGATCTGGCCGCTCGGCGTTCGGGCCGGCCCCTGGCCCAGATTCTGGCGTCGACCTCGGCCGACCGGGTGCGCGTCAACGCCCTGGTGTCGGGGGACGACGTGGCGGCCGCTGCGAGCTTGGCGGCGCAGCAGGGCTTTTCGGTGCTCAAGCTGAAGGTCGGCGCCCGGCCCCTGGAAGAGGACGTCGCCCGGGTGGCAGCCCTGCGCGCGTCGGCCCCCGACGCCCTGTTGCGCCTGGACGCCAACGGCGCCTGGGCCAGCCCCCAGGCCGCGCTGACGGCGCTGCAACGCATCGGCCTGGAGCGGGTCGACGCCATCGAACAGCCGGTCTCCCCGCACGACCGGGTGGGCCTGGCCTGGCTGCGTCGACGGGTCGATGTGTGCGTCGCCGCCGACGAGGCCGTGCTGGACGAGGCGACCGGCCTGCGCTTGCTGGAGGCGGAGGCCGCCGATGCCCTGGTGCTCAAGCCGATGAAGCTGGGTGGCATGGGCCCCTGCCTGCGCCTGGCCGAGGCCGCCCAGGCTCGCGGGGTGAGGGTGTGGCTGACGACCACCATCGACGGCGCCGTCGCTCGCGTGGCCGCCTTGCACCTGGCCGCCGCCATCGACCCGCCCGGCCAGGAGGCCCACGGCGTCGCGACCGGGTCGCTGCTGGCCTCCGACGTCGCGTCCACCCCCGAGCCCATCGACGGGTTCCTGACCGTGGGCTCCGCACCGGGGCTCGGCCTCGATCCTGAAGCCCTGCGTTGGCCCCAGGCGCCACCGGCCGGAGCCCCCGCCGCTGAGGCATCGCCGGAGTGAGCCTGCCGCACGGCTTTCAGGGCCCGCTGCAGGAGCGTCCGAACGCGATCGCGCTGAGCGACGAGCAGGGCAGCTGCACCTGGGCGGAGCTCGCCCAGCAGGTGGAGGAGCTTCATGCGACCTTGGAACGGGTCGGCGTGCTCCCCGGCCAGCGGGTCCTGATCCCCAGCCGCCCCGCCGCCGCCGCCGCTCGCGCGGTCTGGGCGGTGCTGGCTCGGGGCGCCCACGCCGTGCCGATCGACCCCGCCCTGCCCTCCGCCGAAGCTCGACGCCGGGCCACCGCGGTCGGCGCAAGGTTTGTGCTCGACGTCGACGGCTTGCGGCCGCTGGAGCCTGCGGCCGCGCCTTCGTCCCACGGCTCGCACCTCCCCGACGCGGCCGCGCTCCTGGTCTTCACGTCGGGCACCACCGGGTCGGCCCGCGCCGTTGTCTTGTCGTTGCCCGCCCTGGTCGCCTCGGCGGACGGGGTGGTCGCCGGGGCCGACCTGCGCGCGGGCGACGTCTGGCTGGATCCGCTCCCCCTGAGCCACGTCGGAGGCTTGGGGGTGCTCTTCCGCGGGGCCCGGGTCGGGGCGGAGACCCGCCTGGTCGACGCCTTCGATCCAGCGGCCGTGGCCCGGTTGCTGGCCGGGGGCGCCGTGAGTCACGCCTCCTTCGTCGCCCGCATGGTCGACCGCCTGCTCCCGTTCCTGGAGTCCGAGAACCTCCGAGCCAGCCGCCTGCGCTGCGCCCTGGTGGGGGGAGGACGCACCGATCCGGAGCTCCTGCGCCGGGCGCGCGCTCGGGGGCTGCCCGCCGTCAGCACCTACGGCTTGTCCGAGGCGGGCTCCACGGTGACGCTGCAGCGCCCGACAGAGACCGTCGGTGCCGAGGGCGACGCGGGCTGGCCTGTGCCTGGGCGACTCCTGCGCATCGGCCCCGACGACGAGGTCCAGGTGGGGGGCCCCAGCTTGATGACCGGCTACGACGACGGCCCGCCCCTCGACGGCTGGCTGCCCACCGGGGACCGGGGGCGCCTGCTGGCCGATGGGCGTCTGATGGTCCTGGATCGCCGCAGCGATCTCGTGGTCACGGGCGGAGAGAACGTCTCCCCCACGGAGGTCGAGGGGCTGCTGCGCGGCGTGCCCGATCTGCTGGAGGTCTGCGTTCTGGGCCTGCCCCACCCCTCCTGGGGCCAGGAGCTGATCGCCGTCGCGGTCTGGCGAGGCGCGGCGGGGCCCGAGGTCGCGCAGGAGGCGCTGAAGGCGATGGCTCCCTGGCAGAGGCCGCGACGCTGGATTCAGCGCCGCGACCCCCTGCCGCGGAACGCCCTGGGCAAGCTGCTTCGGGAGCAGCTGCGCCAGGAGCTCATGGACTCCGGGGAGCGGTGAGCCCATCCGCTTCATCGTTCAGGCTCAGGCCTCGGCCGGGACCTGGCCGGTGGTGGGCTCGGGCAGGCCCATCTTCGCGCCGATCGTCGCGCGCAGCCCCAGGGCCAGGGCCGCGTCGTCCTCCAAGGCCTTGCGGAAGTTCTCCCGCCCCTGGAAGCGCTGCTCGTCGTAGGTCAGCCAGGCGCCCGAGCGCTGCACCAGACCCAGGGTGATGCCCAGGTCCATGAGATCGGCGTAGGGGCAGATGCCTCGCCCGAAGTGGATCTCCACTTCGCAGTTGCGGAAGGGAGGCGCGACCTTGTTCTTCACCACCTTGATCCGGGTGCGGTTGCCCACCAGGACGTCGTCCTTCTTGATGCTGCCGATGCGGCGGATGTCGATGCGCACGGTGCTGTAGAACTTCAGCGCCTGCCCGCCCGTGGTGGTCTCCGGCGAGCCGAAGGTCACCCCGATCTTCATGCGCAGCTGGTTGATGAACACGACGGTGGTGTTGGACCGCGCCGCCGCCGCCGTCAGCTTGCGAAGGGCCTGGCTCATGAGCCGCGCCTGCAGCCCGACGTGGGTGTCGCCCATCTCCCCCTCGATCTCCGAGCGGGGCACAAGCGCGGCCACCGAGTCGATGACCACCAGGTCGATCGCCTCGGAGCGCACCAGGGTGTCCGCGATCTCCAGGGCCTGCTCGCCCGAGTCGGGCTGGGAGACCAGCAGCGCGCTGGGGTCCACGCCCAGGCCGCGGGCGTAGCCGATGTCCAGGGCGTGCTCGGCGTCGATGAACGCGCAGGTCCCGCCGGCCTTCTGCGCCTCGGCGATGACGTGCAGCGTCAGCGTCGTCTTGCCCGACGACTCCGGGCCGTAGATCTCGACGACGCGTCCGCGGGGGATGCCGCCGACGCCGAGCGCCAGGTCGAGGCTGAGGCAGCCCGTGGGGATGACGGCGACGTCGGGGAGGGCGGCGGAGCCGTCCAGCCGCATGATGGCGCCGGGGCCGTAGGCCTTGTCGATGCGACTGAGGGCGGCCTCGATGGCCTTCTGCTTCTGGGGGGTCGTGAGGCTCTGTCCGAGCATGGTCTCTCTCCTTGCTTCGACGCCGTGGCGCCGTGGTTGTGGGGGCGGTCGGCTCCTCGGCGCGACGACCCATTCGATGCGACGCGCGAGGCGCCGTGGACCTCCCCGCACGTCGACCCACACGGCCGACGACGGGAAGAGACTGGAATGCGACGCGCGCTCAGGCGCTGCGGGCCTCGGACGCCGCGCTGCCGGCGAGGGTGAGGCCCACCGCCACCTCGACGTGTTCGGGCGACACGGCGGGGCTGCCGGCCTGGTCGGCCAGCGTGCAGGCCACCCGGGCGATCTGCTGGACGCCGCGGCTGGTGACGCCCGGCCGGGCCAGCTCCCGACGCACGGTCTGCCGCGCCCCCTCCCCGAAGTGCGCCAGGCACTCGCTCAGGGACGCATGGCTGTTGGTGGTCTTGCCGCAGGCCCGCAAGCGCTCCCGCTGGGCCCCCCGCGCCTGGACGACCCGCGCCCGCACCGTGGCGCTGTCCTCGCCTTCGGCGTCCGAGAGCAGCACGTCGGGGGCCTCCGCTCCCACCCATTGGACGATGTCGATGCGGTCCCGGAGTGGCCCCGAGAGGCGGCTGCGGTAGCGGCTGAGCACCGGCCAGGAGCAGCTGCAGGGGCGATCGGAGCCCAGCCAGCCGCACGGACAGGGGTTGCAGGTCGCGACCAGCTGAAAGCGCGCGGGGAAGGTGGCGGTCGACTCCG
>CALCXL010000197.1 GCA_937907595.1 uncultured Pseudomonadota bacterium | reverse complement strand
CCAGGGGCAGGGAGTCGAGCTCGTCCAGGAACAGGGTGCCGCCGCGCGCCGACTCGAACACGCCGGGCCGGTCCTGCATGGCCCCGGTGAAGGCGCCGCGCCGGTGGCCGAAGAGCTGGGACTCCACCAGCTCGGGCGCCACGGCCGAGCAGTCCAGCACCACCATCGGTCCGCGCTTGCGCCCGGAGTGGCGGTGGATGCCGCGCGCGGCCAGCTCCTTGCCGGTGCCGGTCTCCCCGTCGATGAGGACGTTGACCTCCTTGGGGGCGATGCGCTCCAGCACCGCGAAGAGCTGCCGCATCGCCACCGATTGGCCGTAGAGCTCGCCGAAGTGATCCGCCGTCGACGGCGTCAGCATCATCGGCACGTCGTCGGTCTTGAGGTGGATCCGGGTGCGGCCGACGCTCAAGACGCTGCCGGCGGGCACCAGGGACTCGATGATCCGCGACTTGCCGACGTAGCTGCCGTTGGTGCTGCCCAGGTCCTTGATGCGGACCGAGCTGCCCTCCAGGCTGAGCTCCAGGTGCACCTTGCTGACGGCGCTGTCGCTGAGCACGATGTCGCAGCGGCGCGACTTGCCGACGTTGATGACGGCCTGGCTCAGGGGAAAGGCCAGGCCCAGGTCCGGGCCTTCGATGACCGTGGCCGTGGCGCGCACGAGCGCACCCCCCCCGTCGGCCTCCCGAAGGTCGTGCACGAGGGCGGTCTGGTGCCGTGTCGGAGGCGCGGTCTCCATGCCGCTGGCAGAATACCAGCGTGGAGGACCACCCCCCCCTCAGTGACGGACCCTTCGCGTCGGGAACCCGCTCCCTGGACGACCGCTACCAGCTGATCAAGAAGATCGGCCAGGGGGGCATGGGCGAGGTGTGGAAGGCCCAGGACCGCGCCGCATCGCGCGAGGTCGCCATCAAGTACCCTCGGCGCAAGGAGGGCATGGCCGGCGCCGAGCACTGGCTGGCGGCGGAGGCGCACACCGTCGCCCGGCTGAGTCACCCCCACGTCGTCTCCCTGCTGGACCGCACCACGCTGCCGGACCCCGACGGAGGCGACGGCATCCCCGCCCTGGTCTTCTCCCACGTCTCGGGCAAGCCCCTGACCCTCTGGTGCGACCGCCCGCGCCCCTGGCGTTGGGTGCGGCACGTCGCCGAGCAGATGCTGGACGCCCTGGCCTACGCTCACGGCCGCGGGGTGGTGCACCTGGACCTCAAGCCGTCCAACGTGCTGCTCAGCGGCGACGCGCGGGAGCCCTGGGTCAACCTGCTGGACTTCGGCATCGCGGCCTGGGCGGCGCCCGGTCGCGGGGGCCCGGAGGACGTCGAGCACCGCAGCAGCGGCGCGGCGGGCACCCGGGCCTACATGGCGCCCGAGCAGGTGGACGGGGAGCACGGGGACATCGGCCCCTGGACCGATCTCTACGGCCTGGGCGTGGTGCTGACCCAGCTGCTGGTGGGCTCCATGCCCTTCCCGGGGGAGACGGACGACGCCCTCTGGGCCCACCGGCTCCGGTCGCGCTTCACGCCGCCGGTGCAGGCGATGGCCGACCTGGGCGTCCCCCTGCGGCGCTTCCTGCTGCGGCTGCTGGCCCCGGATCCGGCGCAGCGCTTCGGCTGGGCGGCGGACGCGCTGCGGCACCTGCCCGCGCCGGAGACGCTGGACCTGACCACGGACCAGTCGGCCTTCGACCCCGGCCACACCGACGTGCTGGAGGCGGTGCGCCGCCCCGAAGAGCGGGACACGGACCCGGACACGGACCCGGACACCGACTTCCGCCTGGACGCGGGCATGAGCGTGGGCGGGGGCTCGATCACGCTGGAGCTGTCGCCGGCGGACGACCAGGAGGTGGCGCTGCCCTCGTCCTGGGCCGTCGATCGACCGGATCCGGAGGCCTGGCGGCGCGGCCTGGAGCACCCGATCAACCGGCGTCGGCCCGCCCCCGTGCCCGCCGTCTCCTACTCCCTGCTGTCCATGCGGGACGCGCCCCTGGAGGGCCGGGACGAGGAGTGGCGCACGGCCTGGGAGCACCTGGGCCGGGTGAGCGCGGAGCAGCGGCCCGTGCTGTTGCTGATCGAGGGGGCGCAGGGCCGCGGCAAGACGCGCTTCGCCCGGGAGATCGCGGCGGTGGCTGAGGAGCTTGGCGTCGCGCGATCCCACCACGTTCGCTTCCGTGGCGACGGCTCGGGCGCGGGGGCCATGCGTCGCTTGCTCAACCGGGTGCTGCGCATCGCCCAGCTGCCCGCGGACCTGCGGGAGGAGCGGGTGCGGCGGGTCCTGGCGGAGGCGGGTTATCCCTCGGAGGCCGATCTGGTGCCCCGGCTGCTGGCGATCCTCTCCCCCGGCCAGCGCCCCGACGGGCCCGCCCGGGAGGAGGCCGTCACCGCCATGGAGCTCTTCCGGGTGCTCGGTCGACGCCGCCCGCTGCTGCTGTGGTTGGAGGACATCGACCGCGCCCGCGACAGCGCCCTGCTCGGCTGGCTGGAGCTGCTGTTCCGTACCGAAGGGGACCTGCCGGTGGTGGTGGTGGCCACGGCCCGGGACGATCAGGCGCCCGGCAGCGACGACGACGAGGCCCCCGAGTGGGTGCTGCTGCGGGCCGATCCGCGCACGCTGGTGCTGCCCATGGAGCCCCTGCCCGACAAGGCCGTGGCCTCCATGTTGAGCTTCACCGCCGGGGTGTCCGAGGGGCTGGGCGGCGAGGTCGCGCGGTGGTGTCGGGGCGATCCGCGCGCGGCGCAGCAGATCGCGCGGCACCTGCACGAGACGTCGCGGCTGCAGTGGACGCCCCGAGGCTTCGAGCTCCGGGGCGACACGCCGTCGACGGCCGGGTACCTCCGCCTGGACTCCATCCTCCGGGTGCGGGCCCGGGACGCCGTGCGCAGCTCCCCGGATCCCCAGGCCACCCGCGCGGCCCTGGACCTGCTGTCGCTGGTGCGCGAGCGGGCGCGGCACCGCGACTTCACGGCGGCGGCGTCCGCGATCGACATGCCGGCCCGCCGCATCGAGTCGGCCCTGGCGCCCCTGGTGATGTCCGCGCTGGTGGACGTGCGTGACGAGGGCCCGCGCCTGGCTCACACGGCCCTGGCGGAGTCGATCAGCGCGGCCATGGAGCCCGAGCGTCGCACCCGCCTGCATCGGGCCTGGTCGGAGGTGTTGGAGGCCGACGCGGAGAGCGGGGGACGCGCCGAGCGCCTGTTGGAGGCGGCGGCCAACCGGGACGCGTGCGCGGAGCACGGTCCTGCGGCCCGCAACGAGCTGGAGGCGGCCCACTTGCTGCGGGAGCGGCGCGAGTGGGGTGCGGCCTGGCGCGCGGTGCAGCGAGCGACCCACCGGGTGGCGGAGCACCCTCAAGCCCTGGACGAGGCGCAGCACGCCGATCTGCAGGTCCTGGCCGCGGTGCTGGACCACGAGGTGGACGAGGGGAGCCGGTCCTCCTCGTCGCTGGCGGCGGAGCTCGACATGCTCCAGCCCCTCTGGATCATGCTGGCGGGCGGGGAGATCCGCTGCCGCTGCGATCTGGTGCACGCCGAGGCGCTGCGCCGCGCGGGTCGACCGGCCGATGCGGGGGAGGCGGTGGAGCGCGCGCTGGACTCCGCCCGGGGCGCGGGGCTTCGTCGCTGGGAGTGTCGCGCCCTGGTCCTGTCGGCCGATCTGCGGCGGCTGCAGGGGCAGCTCGCGCGGGCCAGCAAGATGCTGGAGGAGGCCTGGGTGCTGGCCCGGGAGCTCGCGGACGAGGGGCTGATCCGCTCGGTCCTTCAGGTCCGACTGCCCCTGGAGATCGCGCGGGGCGACGAGCAGCAGGCCCGACTGGATCTGGACAAGCTGCGCGGCCTCCTGCGCGCCCGGGCCTCCTGGGCCGATCTGCAGACGCTCTGGCTCTACCGCGGGGAGGTGGAGCGGCTGTCCGGGGCGACCGACGCGGCAAGGCATGCCTACGACACCGCCCTGGTCCTGGGCCGTCGACGCCGCCTGGCCAACGCGCCGGTGCTGCTGCGGCTGGCGTCCCTGCACCTCAGCCAGGGGGACCTGGCGTCGGCGCGCGTCTGCATGGACGAGGCCGGCCGCCTGGCCGAGCAGGGCCCGCGCTCCCACGAGATCCGCGCGTCCGAGGCGGTTCTCAACGCCGAAGTCGCCCTGCGGGCGGGCGATCTCGCGGCCGCCGCCCCGGCCCTGCAGGACGCGGAGATCCTCCTCGCCCAGTCCCCCCTGGCGGCCCCCTTCCTGCTCGCCAGCCTCCAGCGCAGCGCCGCGGCCGCTTCGGGATCCACCCGCCAGCGGGTCCAGGCGCTGGCTTCGGCCATGGCCGAGCAGTTGGGGTGAGGGAGGGGGGCGCTGCCTCTGCAGCGCGGTGGACTGCCCCGGCCGGCGGGGACTAGATTGCCCGGGGAGCGCCGCCGCGGGCGGTCCCGTCAGGGGGGCCACCCATGCGCCTTGTTCCACTCGCCGCCGCGTTCCTCCTGATGGGCTGTCCGGCCGGCGGGGCGACCGACTTCGACAACGACGGCTTTCCGGACAGCCTGGACTGTCAGCCCGACGACGCCCTCGCCTACCCCGGCGCACCGGACCCCTGGGGCGACGGCGTGGACTCCGACTGCGACGGCACCGACGGCGTCGACCTCGACGGGGACGGCTTCGCTGCCAACGCCGCGGTGGACTCGGGCCTGCGGGACTGCGACGACGAGTCGGTGGTCTCGCACCCCGGCGGATCGGAGATCTACAACAACTCCCTGGACGAGGACTACGACGGGGACATCGGCGTCGACGCGGACGGCGACGGGCGCCCCGCGGGCGAGGCTGACTGCGACGACCAGGACCCGGACACCTTCGCCGGAGCGACCGAGCTCCTCGATTCGGTGGACAACGACTGCGACGGCGACGTCGACGACGGGACCCGCGGCGTCGACGACGACGGCGACGGCTACTGCGAGGGCGCCGACTACGACGCCGATGGCTTTCCCGACTGTCGGAACGCCGCCCTGCCCGGCGACTGCGACGACGGCTCGCCCGCGCTGCACCCCGGCGACGTGGACGGCGACGGCGCCTCCCCCTGCACCGGCGACTGCGACGACGAGGACCCCGAGCGGGCGCCCGACCGGACGGAGATCTGCGACGGGGTCGACAACGACTGCAACGGGGAGCCCGCCAGCTTCGAGGTCGACGGCGACGGCGACGGCTACTTCATCTGCACCGGCGACTGCGACGACACCGACCCCGCGCTGACCCCCCTCGACGCCGACGGTGACAGCTACTCGCCCTGCGAGGACGACTGCGACGACGCCGACCCCGCGCTCACCCCCGCCGACGCCGACGGCGACCTCTGGACCGTCTGCGGCGGCGACTGCGACGATCTGGACGCCGCCCGGCACCCCGGGGCCTTTGAGCTGTGCGACGGCCTCGACAACGACTGCAGCGGCTCCGCCGTGGGCGAAGAGGACCTGGACGGCGACTCGGATCCCACGTGTACGGACTGCGACGACGGCGATCCCGATCTGCACAGCCTCGACCAGGACGGCGACGGGACGTCCTCCTGCGCTGGGGACTGCAACGACGCCGCGGTGGGGATCGGCCCCGCGGTCAGCGACCTCTTCGGCGACGGCCTGGACGCCGACTGCGACGGGGTGGACGGCGTGGACGCGGACGGCGACGGCAGCGCGGCGTCCAGCAGCGGCGGGCCTGACTGCGACGACGCGGACCCCCTGCTCAACGCGCTGGACCAGGACGGCGACGGCCAGAGCAACTGCGCCGGCGACTGCGACGACGCCGACCCCTCGCGCAACGCCCTGGACGGCGATGGGGACGGGGTGGACAGCTGCAGCGACGACTGCGATGACGCCGACCCGGCCCGCCTCCCCGGCGCGGTGGAGGCCTGCGATGGGCTCGACAACGACTGCGACGGCCTGGCCCCCGGGGAGGAAGACGCGGACGCCGACGGCACCCCCGCCTGCGCGGACTGCGACGACGCGGACCCGACCTTGCACGACCGGGACCAGGACGGCGACGGCTGGACGGCTTGCGACGGGGACTGCAACGACGCCAACCCGTCGGTCGCCCCGGGCGGGCAGGACCCCTGGGGAGACGCCCTGGACACCAACTGCGACGGCGCCGACGGGGTCGATGGCGACGGCGACGGCTGGGGAAACACGGGCTCGGGGGGCCCCGACTGCGACGACACGGACCCGGCCCTGCACGCGGGCGACGCGGACGGCGACGGCTCTTCCCCCTGCGCCGGCGACTGCGACGACGGCGACCCCGCCCTGGACGGCGCCGACCTGGACAGCGACGGGTGGAGCACCTGCCTGGGAGACTGCAACGACCTCAACCCCGACGCCCACCCCGGCGCGGTCGAGGTCTGCGATCTGGACGACACCGACTGCGACCCGCTCACCGGCCCGCCCGGCGACGGCATCGACAACGACGGCGACGGCTCCCCCGTCTGCGCCGACTGCAACGACCTGGCCCCCACCGTCCGGCCGGGCGGACCGGAGCTCTGCGACGGACTGGACAGCAACTGCGATGGTGTCGTGCCTCCCCACGGAAGCTCGGGGGAGGTCGACAACGACGGCGACGGCTTCGTCGAGTGCTCCCCCTGGCTGGGCGCGCCCGGGCTGCTGGGCGGCGACTGCCAGGACTTCGACGCGGCGGTCCACCCTGCCGCCTTCGACGACTGCGACGGTGAGGACACCAACTGCAACGGCGTCGTCGACGACGCGGGCGATGTGGACGGCGACGGCGCCTGCGCCCTGGACTGCGACGACGCCGATCCCAGCCGCTACCCCGGCCAGTGGGAGTCGGCCGACGACGCCATCGACCAGGACTGCGACGGCACCACCGCCACCGGGTTGCTGAGCGCCGACTGGTCCTGGTCGGTGCCGGCGGGCGACGAGGGCCTGACCTCGGTCGGCGTGGTGGGCGACATGGACGGCGACGGGCTGAACGACCTCGCGGTCGGGCGCGCGCGGACCACGGGCTCCTCGGAGGTCTACCTGCTGTCGGGGGCGACGCTGGCCAGCACCAGCGGTGGCTCCCTCGCCTCAGCCGCCTTCGCCGTGTTCACCGAGGAGGGCGCGTCGGCGTCGTCCACGGGGGCGGCGCTGGCGGCGGTGGGCGATCTGGACGGGGGGGGCCGCGCCGACCTGATCATCGGCGCCCCCACCCACCAGGGAACCGGCAACTCCAACGACCACTACGGTCGCGCCTACGTCGTCTTCGGCGAGGACCTCGGCTCCGGGGGCAACTTCTCCCTGACCGCCGCGCGCAGCACGATCCTGGCCTGCTTCGGTGAGGACGAGGGCCTGCTGGGCTCCACGTTTGCGGGCGGCGGCGACCTCACCGGCGACGGCGTGCCCGACGTCCTGGTGGGGGTCCCGGGGGTCGACGACGGCGGCCGCGCCCTCCTCTACAGCGGTGCCGCGCTCGCGGGCGGCGGCTACTTCGGCTGCAACAGCCAGCACTGGACCTGGGAGGGCCGCAACGGCGCCGGCGGGGTGGGCTCGACCCTGGCGATGGTGGGCGACGTGGACGGCGACGGGCTGGAGGACGCGGCGGTGGGCGCCGCCTACAGCGGCTGGATCGGGGTGTTCCT